>NZ_CATZLL010000023.1:0-58112 GCF_958415495.1 Ralstonia flaminis
ACGTACGCAGATGTAGTGCACCGCGCCGAGACGGTGTAGCATACGAACACTGTATATCCATCCAGTTATCCTGGGCTGGTGGAGCTAAGTGGATACCCCACATATTCATACAGTTATTTTCTGCGACGCCCCCGCCGTGCTTTCCGCTTCTCCCACCCCCGACACCGCCAATGGCTCGGTCACTCCGGGTTACCTGGCCCAACTGAACGACCAGCAGCGCCAAGCGGTCGAATTCGGCATTTCCGGGGCGGATGCGGCCGCAACCGGCCCGCTGCTTGTGCTGGCCGGCGCCGGGTCGGGTAAGACGCACACATTGGGCTGGCGTGTCGCACACCTGGTGGCCAACGAGGCCGATCCGCAACGCATTCTGCTGCTGACGTTCTCGCGCCGGGCCGCGAGTGAACTGTCCAACCGCGCCGGCCACCTGCTGGCGCGTGCCATGCAGGGCGAGCGCGGCGCCAGCGCGCTGAATGCCGCCGGCACGTCATACCAGACCACCCTGCCCTGGGCCGGCACGTTCCACGGCATCGGCGCACGCCTGCTGCGCGAATACGCCGAACGCATCGGCCTCGCACCCGACTTCACCATCCACGACCGCAGCGATTCCGCCGATCTGCTCAACGTCGTGCGCCACGAGTTGAGCCTGTCGACCAAGGAGCGCCGCTTCCCGCTCAAGCAGACTTGCCTGGCGATCTACTCGCGGGCCATCAATGCGGAGAGCCCGCTCAACGCCGTGCTCAAGCATCACTTCCCGTGGTGCGCGATGTGGGAAGCGCAACTGCGCACGCTGTTTGATGGCTACGTAGAAGCCAAACAGGCCCAGCACGTGCTCGACTACGACGACCTGCTGCTGTACTGGCACGCGATGGTGTCCGACGCCGAACTGGCCGCCGAGATCGGCACGCGCTTCGACCACATCCTCGTCGACGAATACCAGGACACCAACCGGCTGCAGTCGTCCATCCTGCGGGCGCTGCGCCCCGACGGCCGTGGCGTGACGGTGGTGGGCGACGATGCACAGTCGATCTATGCATTTCGTGCGGCGACGGTGCGCAATATCCTCGACTTCCCGCGCCACTTCACGCGGCCGGCACACACAGTGCTGTTGGAGCGCAATTACCGCTCGACGCAGCCGATTCTGGATGCCTCGAACGGTGTGATGCGTTTCGCCACGGAGCGCTTTGCCAAGACGCTGTGGACGGACCGTGCGTCGACACATCGCCCACGGCTGATTTCGGTGCGCGACGAAGCCGAACAGGCGCGCTGTGTGGCCGAGCAGGTGCTGCATCAGCGCGAAGGCGGCTTGGCGTTGAAATCTCAAGCCGTGTTGTTCCGCACAGCCAGCCACAGTGCGCCGCTGGAGATCGAGCTCACGCGCCGCAACATCCCGTTCGTGAAATACGGCGGCCTCAAGTTTCTGGAAGCGTCGCACGTGAAGGATGTTCTCTCGGTGCTGCGCTGGGCCGAGAACCCCCGCAACCGCATCGCTGGGTTTCGCGTGATCCAGTTACTGCCCGGCGCCGGCCCTGCCACCGCCGCGCGCGTGCTCGACGCCATGGCCGAGGCGGTGGACCCGATTGCCGCGTTGCTCGCCTACGAGCCACCCGCCCGCCTCGCTGGCGACTGGGCCGCGCTGATGACGCTCATGCAGCTGCTGCGCATGCCCAAGGACAGCCTGGCGTGGGCGAGCGAACTGGAAGCCGTGGGCATCTGGTACACGCCGCACATGGAGCGCCTGCATGACGATGCCGCCGTGCGCCAGGGCGATCTGGACCAGCTTGCCCGCATGGCTGCCACCTACGCCACGCGCGAGCGCTTCCTGACCGAGATGACCCTCGACCCGCCCGAGCTGACCAGCGATGAATCCGGCGCCCCCTACCGTGATGAGGACTACTTGATCCTCTCTACGATCCACTCTTCAAAGGGCCAGGAGTGGAAAGCTGTGTACGTGCTCAACGCCGTGGACGGCTGCATGCCCGCCGATCTGGGCGCCGGCTCGCATGAAGAACTGGAGGAGGAGCGTCGCCTGCTCTACGTGGCCATGACGCGCGCACGCGAGCACCTGGACATCCTGGTGCCGCAGCGCTTTTACGTGACGCAGCAAACACCCAATGGCGACCGGCACATCTATGCGTCGCGCACGCGCTTCATTCCGCCCGCGCTGCTGCCGTTGTTCGAGGCTTGCGCATGGCCGCCGCCCGAGCCTGGTGCGGACCCTGCAGCCGAAGCACGCGCCGCCGCCAAGGTCGACCTCAGCAAGAAGATGCGCGGCTACTGGAAATAGACAGCGTTATTCAACATCGACCTCGGCGCGCTTGAGCACCTGCGCCGGCTCTGCGTGCGAAAGCTGCGCAAAGATCCACGCCGCCGCGCCGGTCATAAAGCCAACGCACACGAAGGTCTTGTGAAAGGCTGCCAGCGTATCGCGCCCTTCCGGCCCGACGGTGAAATCGGTAAAGCCCGTGAGAAGCGCACCCGCCGCCGCCACGCCCAGGCTCATCGACAGCATCATCACCATGGAGAGCATGCTGTTGCCCGCGCTGGCATGCGGCCCGCTTAGGTCCTTGAGGGTGAGCGTATTCATGGCGGTGAACTGCATCGAGTTGAACGTACCGAACAGCGCCAGCTGCACGACGCGCAGCCACACCGGCACATCGGGCGTCATCACCGCAAAACTGGCCATCGTCAGGCCCACCATGAGCGTGTTGATAAACAGCATGCGCCGATAACCAAAACGCTTGATCGCCCAGGTGCCCAACGGTTTGGCCGCCATGCCAGCCGCGGCCACCGGCACCATCATCAAGCCGGCCTGCAGGGGTGAGTACCCCAGGCTCACCTGCAGCAGCAGCGGGATCAGAAACGGCATCCCACCCGTACCGATGCGGGCAAACAGGTTGCCGAGAATGCCGATCGAGAAGCTCGGGATGGCAAACAGCGAGCGCGGAAACAGCGGTCCCGCCTTGCCCTCAACCGTGCGCCCCGCATGCAGCCAGTACGCGGTGAGCGCCGCCAGCCCGAAGATCAGCAGCACCAACACCGTCGCATGCTGAAAGCCCAACCCGGATAGCCCATCGAGCGAGAACGACACCGCCGCCATGCCAAACGCGAGCATGGCGTAGCCTGTCCAATCGAAGCGGCCCTCATCGTCCGCACGCACATCGGGCATGACCTTGAGTGTGACCAGCGCGCCAATCAGACCCACCGGCAGGTTGATGAGGAAGATCCAGTGCCAGGACACCGCCTCCACCAGCCAACCGCCCAGCGTCGGACCAATCAGCGGGCCGATCAGCCCCGGAATGGTGACGAAGCTCATGGCCGGCAGAAACTGCTCGCGCGGCACCACGCGCAGCACCGTCAGACGCCCGACTGGCATCAGCAACGCGCCGCCCACGCCCTGCACCACGCGCGAGGCAATCAGCATGTCCAGGCTGCGCGACTCCGCGCACAGCAGCGAGCCGATGGTGAACAGAAAGATGGCGGCAAAGAACATGCGCCGTGTGCCAAAGCGATCGGCCAGCCAACCCGAGGCGGGCATCAGCATGGCGGTCGTCAGCGTGTAGGCAATGATGACCGACTGCATCTTCAGCGGGCTTTCCGACAGGCTGCGCGCCATGGCCGGCAATGCCGTATTGACGATGGTGGAATCCAACGTCTGCATGAAGAGACCAACCGCCACCAGCCAGAGCAAGGGTTGGAGGGACTTGTCGACGGAAGCAGAGGTGGGCATGGCAGGCAGGGGAAGCAGACTTCGTACGGCGCCGAATTGCACAACGAGGCGACATTGTGGCGTGAGCAGCGCGGGCTCGCAAATGATGTAACGCTCCGGTCACCCTACAGCAAACGCGGGCACCGAGTTGCACACACCGGACGCCTATACTGGTGGGCGTTCGTCCCAGTCACCCTCGTGCACACCTGCCATGACCACCCGTACCGAACGCGATACTTTTGGGCCCATTGAAGTCCCCGCCAATCATCTGTGGGGCGCGCAGACGCAGCGCTCGCTGCAGAACTTCGACATTGCGGGCGATCGCATGCCGCGCGAGCTGATCGACGCGCTGGCCCGCATCAAACGCGCAAGCGCAGCCGTCAACCACCGCCTTGGGTTGCTGCCGGCCGAGAAAGCCAACGCCATCATCGCCGCTGCCGATGAAGTCATCGCGGGCAAACATCCGAACGAATTCCCGCTGGTGGTCTGGCAGACCGGCTCCGGTACGCAGAGCAACATGAACATGAACGAGGTGCTCGCCAACCGTGCCAGCGAACTGCTGGGCGGAGCGCGTGGCGAGAGCCGCCTCGTGCACCCAAACGATGACGTCAACCGCAGCCAGTCGTCCAACGACGTCTTCCCGACGGCGATGCACGTGGCGGCTGTTACCGCCATCACACGGCACCTGATCCCGTCGCTGCGCACACTGCGCGAAACGCTTGCCAAGAAGGCGGCGGACTTCGACGACATCATCAAGATCGGCCGTACGCACCTGCAGGATGCGACGCCGCTCACGCTCGGCCAGGAGTTCTCCGGCTACGTGGCGCAACTGCAGCACAACGAAACGCACCTGAATGCGGCGCTGCCGCATCTGTGCGAGCTGGCACTGGGCGGCACGGCAGTGGGCACCGGTCTGAACGCGCCGGCCGGCTACGCCGAACAGGTGGCTGCTGAACTGGCCGACCTGACCGGTCTGCCCTTCGTCACCTCGCCCAACAAGTTCGAGACCATGGCCTCGGCCGACGGCCTGGTGCACGCACACGGCACGCTGAAAACGTTGGCCGCCAGCCTCACCAAGATCGCCAACGATATCCGCTGGCTGGCGAGCGGCCCGCGCAGCGGCCTGGGCGAAATCTCCATCCCCGAAAACGAGCCAGGTTCGTCCATCATGCCGGGCAAGGTCAACCCCACGCAGAGCGAAGCCGTGACGATGCTGTGCGCACAGGTGTTCGGCAACGATGTCGCAGTCAACATTGGCGGGGCATCGGGCAACTTCGAGCTGAACGTGTTCCGCCCGATGATTGCCTACAACTTCCTGCACAGCACGCGCCTGCTGGCCGACGGCATGCGCAGCTTCAACGACCACTGCGCCGTGGGCATCGAGCCCAACCGTGCACGCATCGACGAACTTGTACAGCGCTCGCTGATGCTGGTGACGGCGCTCAACCCGCACATCGGCTACGACAAGTCTGCGCAGATTGCCAAGAAAGCGCACAAGGAAGGTACGAGCCTGCGTGAAGCGGCGTTGGCACTCGGCTACGTGACGCCCGAGCAGTTTGACGCGTGGGTGCGGCCGGAGAACATGGTCGGCCGATAAGCCGCAGGCTGCCGCGTGCCCGCGCTGACAGCCTCAGCGCGGGTTCGGGAAGCGGATGCGGAATTCTGTGTATTCGTGCTCGACCGACTTGCACGAAATGCTGGCGCCCCAGCCACGCAACACCTTACGGCAGAACATCAGGCCGATGCCCGTGCCGCGATGCGCCGGATAGGAAAAGAACGGTTCGAACATCCGCTTGAGCACGGTCGACGAAATGCCCGAACCGGTATCGCGCACGACGATCTCCACGGCACGCGGCGGCTTCTCATAGCTGATGTGGAGATCGCCCTTGCCCACACGCTGAATGGCCTCCAGCGCGTTCTTGGTCAGGTTGGTGATGATGTGCTCGAACAGGCTCGCGTTGCCTAGCACCCGCACACCGATGCTCGGTGCAATCGAGACCAGCTCCCGAGTACCGGCCTCGAACGGAAAGGCCGCGATGGCCGAGCAGATCGCCTCATGCGGGTCAAACCAATTGATGCTGACGGTCTGGGGGGCTTTCGAGTTAGCGACCAACAACTCGATGCTGTTATTGGCGCGCACGACATCCGTGCGCATCCGCTCAACCGCTTGCTGCAGTATCGGCAAATCGGGATAACTGACTTCTGCCAAGCTCGGCAAGCGATTCTGAATTCCCTGCGCAGTCAGTGCTAGGCTCGCCAGCGGTGTGCGCAACTCGTGAGCAACCGTGCCCAATGCTAACTCCATGCCCTGCCGCTTCTGCTCAGCGAGTATCTTACGATCCAGCTTGGTGATAACAAGCATTGCGATCAGAAACGCGAAGATCGGGAGTTGCACCGGCAACGTATGCCATGGGAATACCTCCCCTGTACCAGTCGTCAACCCAAACAACGCTATCGCAGCAATCCCTCCGGAAACCATCGAGATTAAGGCGAATGTCACGCCAAAGTGAAACAGAATCATGACTGCAATCAGTACGGATTCCGTCCATACCATCGACCCTGCGTTCTTCAGATAGAAGAAAGTAAAGGCAAAAGGTATTCCCGCCGTGATAACGAAGAGGGCATAGACGGGAAACCATTTGCGTTTGGACAGCGGCCCCGGAAACAGCAACGGGATAAACAGCAATGCACAAGCTAACCGCAGCCAGCCGTTCTCGTAGGGCTGCGGAAAAACATGCGTCCAGATCCAAAAATAAAGCGGATGGCCGACCACGCCCATCACCCCGAAGAGGCGTATGCGCTGCAAGCGCGCTGCGCTCTCGTCATCAAGGAGCGTGCCATGTACCAAGGACTTCTCTAGTTGCATCCAAATACGAACCAACCGTCGATTGGGCGCCTCTCGAAATGCACCACCCTGCTCTATCGTCATAACGTCACAGAAGGTTCGCTAGATTAGTCAGTTAACGCCGCTCGGCGTGTGGAGGACCATTCACGCAAATTCACTTGCTCACGAATATCGCCCAACACATCAAGTAAGCGTTCAATATCTGCCGCGACGAGCTTAGCGTGCAGAGTCAATCGCACCAACGACCGATTCTTAGATGTCGCTGGCGGACAAAAGACCGCGCCAAAAATACCACGCGCCTGTAAGGCGTCGCGCAATACCTTGACCTGTGGTTCGGTCCCAGTTTCGAGCGCAATAATTTGCTCTGTTCCATCCGCGATGTTGTAGCCCAGTTCGGCAATGCCGTCACGGACCAAACGTGTAATCGTGTGGAGCCTTTGCCGCCGGTCATCAGCCGCCGCAATGAAGTCCACCGCTGCATCAAACCAAGCCAGCTCATGGTGTAACAACCCCGAGCTAAAAATAGCCGGGCGCGCCTCCATTGCAAAGTACTCCTTGAACCTCTCACCGCAGGCGATGAATCCGGCACGGCCAGCAAACGCCTTCGCGAGCGAAGCGGTACGAAAATGAACGCGCTGTTCCAGACCAAGCTGCACGACAAGCCCAGCGCCGCCCGGGCCATGCGTACCCAATGAATGCGATTCGTCGACAACGAGCACCGAGCCGCTGGACTCGGCAACCTGAGCAAGTGCAGGCAGGGGGGCGACGCTTCCGTTTGTGCTGTAGAGCGAATCCACCAGAATCACGCCTGGCCCCATGTGCGCAATCTGTCGGTCGAGGTGCTCGATGTTGTTATGACGAAAGGGAATCGGCTGGGCGCCGGCGGCGGTGATGCCCTCCCACAACGAGGCATGCGCATTCATGTCAACAAAAACGGGAGTACCCGGACCTGCAATGGACTGAATCAATCCAACGTTGGCCGCCCAACCAGACTGGGCGATCAGCCCAGCCTCCGCACGCATCATGTCGGCCAATCGGCGCTCCAGCCGATGTTGAGGCGTATCTCCGTGCTGGAATATGGAAGACATCAGCAATTCACTCTCACACGCCAACAGCGTGCGCGCCTGAGCGCGAACCAAGGCGCGCTCGCCGAGCAGGCAAAGGTAATCGTTACTGTTCAGGAATAGTGCATCTGGCCCGGGTTCGCGACCGTGCAGTAGGTGGCCACCTCCCCAGAGTCTTGCTACACGATCGTTGAAGTAACGCCGCACACGGGCTTCGATCCAATCTGGTAGTGCTGGTGCAGCTACCGAAGGCGGTGGGACTAGTGAAGAAGGGACGTGCTTGGGCAGTGTGGTCATAGTGGCCTCGTCGGGTTGCCGAAAAGCCCGATGGCCTTGCATCACCACCGGGATGCAATCCGCACTACCACTCTTCCCTCCATGCGTGAAGTACCCATGGACGGTAATCCGAACTACACCAAAAGTCCTAAACCGATGATGAACCGCGCTGCGCAACACGTACGTCGACACGCTCCGGTGCCAGCGCACGTTCAAACACGGCACGCGCGCCATGCGTTGTGCCGGTGCCGCACATGAAGGCATCAATGGCGGCAAACCCGTGCTCGGGCCACGTGTGGATCGACAGGTGTGATTCCGCCAGCAACAGGACACCGGTCACACCGCCCGGCTCTGCCGCGGGTGCGCCCATACGCAGCGAATCAAAGCGGTGGAGATGTGCATGAAGAATGGTGGCGCCCAACGCTGCAGCTGCCTCGCGCAGCGTAGCTTCCAGCGCCTGGGCATCGCGCAGCAGCGCTGGCGCCACGCCATACAGATCGAGCAGCAGATGCTCGCCCACCGCAGCGGCGGTTGCTGCAGCATGCGGCGCAGCGTCCGTGCGCGTCACTTGTGGCCCCCGCTGAAGCCGCCACCGTAACCGCTACCGCCCGACGAGCCGCCCCAGTACGAAGACCCGCTGGTGCCGCTGCCATACGAGGGCGTGCGCGGCGCGGCAAAGCCGGCCTTCCAGTCCATGACCGTTGCGCCGATCACCACGCACACGGCGTACAACACGAACCAGCCTTTCATTCCCCACCCCCGACCTTGGCGACCAGCCATGCCGGCACGATCAGCATCAGCGCCGCAAAGAACGTGATCACGAACACCGAACCCGGCGCCATGAAGAACGGCACCAGATTAAACATGCCAAGCAGCACACAGGACACCACTGCCACCGTCATGTAACCCGAGCCCGATGCCTCCTTGACCGGCTCGGCCACCACCTTGCCGAACCACGCCTTGATCTGCGCAGTGCTGACCGGGGTGCTCCGGGACCAGCTCAATTCATGCGCATCGCTCTCTGCGGCAAGGCTTTCCTGGCCGGCCGTGTATTCGACCACGCGGGTCTGGTCGCCGGTCTGCACGCGCCAGTTGAAGGCGCCGGCAGCGTAGGTCACGCGTGCGGTGTAGTCCTCGTCGCGGGTGTACTGCGTATTGCCGAGCGTGGCCTTGCGGCCGTCGGTCTGCGTGGGCCAGCGGTCGAGCACGTTGGCGCGGAACCAGCCGTCGTCGGTTTCCACCATCCACGTGAAGCCACGCTTGGGGGTGTACAGCAGGTATTCGAACCACTCACCGCTGCCGTCAACCACCGTGCGACGCATCACGCCGATCACCTGCCACTGCTGGCCGTCGATCAGCGCCTTGTCGCCCAATTCCAATGTGGTCACAACCTGCGGCACCGACCGGGCGCGGGCGATGATCTCGCCGCGCGGCGTGGCGGCATCGATGGCCGCCCCACAGCCGGGGCACAGCACATGCCCGGTCACGCCGGGGCTGAACGGGATCGACGTGCCGCACTGCGGGCAGTCGAGATTGGTGAGCTTGCGGGGGACGCGCCCGGCGGTTTCCTTGATCTCGGCGTCGGTGCGCAGGAGTTGGCACTTGAGCGCTTCAAGCGTGGTCGCTTCGCCAAGGTAGAGCGTGGGCGCTGTGCCGTCGGAATAGTCGAGCGTGATGAAGGCATCCTCGCAGCGGCCGTCGGCTACGCGCGCATGCCAGCCCTCGCCTACCCGGAAGGGCAATTCGCCCTGGCCGCCGGTGCAGTCGGCCTCGCGCACATCGGACAGCGTGAACTGCTTGCCCTCAGCATCGTAAAGCTGGCCGGGGCGCAGCGTTTCAAACGCCACGGCATTGCGCGGCACGCCACGCGAGAAAGTCATGGTGACCTGGCCCGAAGCCTCGGCCAGCCAGCCGTCGGTGCTGTCGTCAAACAGCACGTACCACTCGTTCCAGAAGCCCGCGTCGTAGCGCAACTGGATGCGGCCCACAACGGTAAAGGCCTTGTTCTTGTAGCGCCCGGTGGTGCCGATCTGCACGCGCGCGTAGTCCTCCAGCACGGCAGACATCTTGCCGATGTCGGACAGCGTCTCGCCGTCGCGCAGCAGTGTGCTTTTGCAGAAGCTGCACACCGTCATCACGGCAGCGGCGGACTTCAGTTCCACCGGCGCGCCACACGCCGGGCAGTTGGCATGAAACATGGTCGGGTCGTTCGATTGCACAGCAAAACGGGCGGCTAAAGGGGCTGTGCCCCTTCGCCGCCCGGTCATTCGATCAGAGAAGCTGGACTCAGCCCCCGGTCAGTGCCTTGAGCACGGCGGCCTTGCCGGCATCAAAGTCGGCCTGGGTGATGAGGCCCTTGTCGAGCAGTTCCTTAAGCTTGGTCAGGCGTGCGGTCGGGTCGTCGGCAGCCGGAGCAACCGGTGCGGCGACAGCCGGTTGTGCGGCAGGTGCTGCACCGGCATTGCCCTGCACAGCAGTGCGCAGGCTCTCGGCCATCGTCTGGCCCATTGCCAAACCGGCTGCCAAACCTGCACCCGTGCCGGCGATGCCACCTTCGTTCTGTGCAGCCAGCGGCAGCGATTCCGCCGCCTGATACTGCGTGAAGCGCCCCATGTCGCCGGTCATGTCCATGCTGATGCGGCGGTCCATCGCGGCCTGCAGTTCGTCCGGCAGCGTGACGCTGGAGACCTGGAAGCTGTCGAGCGCCAGGCCGTACTGCGTGAACTGCGGCGCGAGGGTCTCGCGCACCTTGTTCGACATCAGCGTCTGATTGGCAGCCAGGTCCAGGAACGGCACACCGGATTCGCCAAACGCCGTGGCCATGGCGCCCATGATGACGGGGCCAAGCTGGGCTTCAACTTCATCCACGGTGTAGATGTCGCGCGTGCCGCTCACCTGCTGGTAGAACTGCTTCGGATCGGCCACGTGGTACGCATACACGCCAAAGGCGCGCAGGCGGATCATGCCGAAATCCTTGTCGCGCACCGTCACCGGCTGCGGCGTGCCCCAGCGGCGGCCAAGCTGCTGGCGCGTGCTGAAGTAGTAGACATCGGACTTGAAGGGGGACTCAAACAACTTGTCCCAGTTCTTCAGGTAGGTCAGGACCGGCAGCGTCTGCGTGGTCAGCTTGAAGGTACCGGCGCCGAACACGTCGGCAATCTGGCCTTCGTTGACGAACATCGCCATCTGCGAGTCGCGCACGACCAGCATGCCGCCGTTCTGGATTTCCATGTCCTGCATGGGATAGCGCCAGGCGAGCACGCCGTCTTCGCTCTCCGTCCACTGCAGGATGTCAATAAACTGCTTTTTGATAAAGCTGGACAGGCTCACAGGAAACTCCTTCGCGATGATTCGCGGTACAGGAACAATCAGGACAGGCAGGCAGCGTTGATCACACCCACCGCCAGCGCACTCACGCCAAACAGCATACCGGCGGCGGTGTTGTTGTGCTCGATCTGCAGGCGGTAGTCGGGCATCAGGCGCGTGAGCACCACGAAGACGATCAGCTGCACAACCGACGCCATCACCGACCAGAACAGGAACGGCAGCAGGCCATCGGCGTGCGCGATGCTCGATGCGATGGTCAGCACGAAACCGAGCAGCGCGCCGGCCAGCGACAGCGCTGCGGAAACGTTGCCTTCACGGATCAGCTTGAACTCGTCGTACGGCGTCAGGCGCAGGTAGACGAAGAAGAAACCAGCAAACACCACAGCACCCGCCAGCAGGTGCGAGGCATAGGCGATCACGGAAGCGGTCATATCGGGCATGGGCAGAAGGCAATCAGCCAGGGCAGTGCGCAAGTGGCGCCACTATAGCGGCTGATCCGTCGCTTGCGTACCCCCCGATGCGGCTGCGCACCACCCGCTCGCCGCGCCGCAAAAAAGGCGGCACAATCGCGCTCGCCCTTTGCGCCAGCCGTTTGTTAACACCCATTCATTTTTCTCCTCTCGCAGCATGTCGACGCCGCAGCCTGACGCCACGTACGAACCCACGCAGCCGGCCGGCCGCGGTAACGCCTTGCTGGTCCTTGCCGTGTTTGTGGTCGCCTCATGCGGGCTGGCTTACGAACTGATTGCTGGGGCATTGGCTTCGTACCTGCTGGGCGATTCGATCCTGCAGTTCTCTTCCATCATCGGCGCCTACCTGTTTGCGATGGGTATCGGCTCGTGGCTCTCGCGCTACGTGGCAGACGATGCGTTGCTCGCCCGTTTTGTCGATCTGGAACTGCTGGTGGGGTTGTTTGGCGGCGTCTCGGCGGCGGCGCTGTTTGCGTTGTTTGCGCTGGAGTCGGCGCCGTTCCGGTTGGTGCTATACGCGCTGGTGACAATCATCGGCGTGCTGGTCGGCATGGAGATTCCGCTGGTGATGCGCATGCTGCATCGCCGGCAAGCCAAGTTTTCCGATCTGGTCAGCCGCGTGCTGACGTTCGATTACCTGGGCGCACTGGCCGTGTCGCTGCTCTTTCCGCTGGTGCTGGCCCCGCGCCTGGGGCTAGTGCGCACGGGCTTCCTGTTCGGACTGCTCAATACGGCGATTGCGGTCTGGACGCTCTGGCACTTTCGCGCAGAACTGGCGCTCACCGCCCGCATGCGCAATGCGATGGCGTGGCGCGCGGGTGCCGTCGCTGCCGCGCTGCTGGCAGGCTTTGCGGCATCGGACAAGCTCACGCACTGGTCTGAACGCGCGCTCTTTGGTGACGAGATCATCCATGCGATTTCGTCGCCTTATCAGCGGCTGGTGGTAACACGCTGGAAGGACGACTTGCGCCTGTACATCAACGGCAACCTGCAGTTCTCCTCGCGTGACGAATACCGCTATCACGAGGCGCTGGTGCTGCCTGCGCTGGAATCCGTGCGCGGCGCACGGCGCGTGCTGGTGCTGGGCGGCGGTGATGGCCTCGCGCTGCGGCAGATCCTGAAGTACCCGCAAGTCGAACACGTCACCCTGGTCGATCTGGACCCGCGCATGACCAACCTGTTCTCGCATGCGGAGGCGCTGGTTGCGCTCAACCAGCATTCGTTCAGCGATCCGCGCGTGACGGTGGTCAATGCCGATGCGGGGCAATGGCTGCAGACCGCCACCGACATGTTCGACGTGGCCATCGTCGATTTTCCGGACCCGTCCAACTTCAGCATCGGCAAGCTGTATTCGGTGCCCTTCTACCGACTGCTGTCGCGGCACGTGGCAGACACGGGGCTGGTGGTCATTCAGGCCACCTCGCCCTATTTCGCGCCGCGCTCGTACTGGTGCGTGGATGCGACCCTGAAAGAAGCGGGCTACCGCACGTGGCCGTATCACGCGCTGGTGCCTTCCTTCGGTGAATGGGGTTTCATCCTCGCCGCGCCAGGCCGGGCAGATTTCCAGCCGCCCACGTCGTACCGCGTGCCGACACGCTTTCTGGATGCCGACACCACGCATCAGATGTTCAGCTTCGCGCCCGACATGCCGCGCCCGCAGGTGGAGCCCAACCGGCTGAACAACCAGTCGCTGGTGCGGTACTTTGAAGAAGACTGGCACGGCGTGCTGCGCTGATGGCAACACGACGCAGCTTTCTGATCGGTGCAGCCGCCGCCGGCGCGGCAGCGGCTGGCGCCGCCTCCTGGGCAGGCTTTCGCGCACTGACCGAGATCACGCCCAACGTGCGCATGCCCGGCCAGGCCGCCGGCCACCAACTGCGCGATCTGCGCGCGTTGCCCGCGCCATCGGAAACGCGACGCGTGGGCGTGGCCATCTGCGGCAGCGGCATCGGCGGATTGAGTTGCGCGTGGCGGCTGGCAAAGAGCGGACGACGCGATGTGGTGGTCGTGGAGGGGCCGGAGCGCTACGGCAATGCCGCCGGCGGCGCATTTGGCGCGCAACGCTTTCCGACCGGCGCGCATTACCTGCCGCTGCCGTCGATGGAATCGACACACGTGCGCGAGATGCTGGCCGACTTTGGCGTCATTGAGCGCAACCCCTTCGCACTGCGCCCGACCTATGACGAACGTGTGCTCGTTCACGCCCCAGATGAACGCCTGTGGCTGGGCAACCGCTGGCAAGACGGCTTCGTGCCGCATGAAGGCATTACCGAAGCAGAGCGCGCCGAGCACACCCGTTTCTTCGCTCAGATCGACCGTCTGCGCCAGACCACAGGCAACGACGGCCGCCGCCTCTTTGCCGTGCCGACTGCGCTCTCTTCAGCCGACCCGGCCTGGCGCGCACTCGATACGCTCACCTTCCGCGACTGGCTACACCGCGAGGGCTACCAGGCCGCCACGCTGCACTGGTACGCCGACTACTGCTGCCGCGACGACTACGGCGTCACCGCGGATCACGTATCCGCCTGGGCCGGCATCGCTTACTTTGCCAGCCGGGGCGGCATGGCCAGCAATGCGGAACAGGGCACCGTGCTCACCTGGCCGGAAGGGCTGGACTGGATGGCCGAACGTCTGTTCGAGACCGCCGGCCTGAACAATGCTGGCCGCCTGCTCCCGGGCAGCGCCGCGCGCATCGGCAAAACCAGCGAAGGCGGTGCACGCGTCTATGCCGACGTATTGCAAGCCGATGGCCGCGTGGTGCGCTTGCTGGCCGACCATGTGGTGAGCGCGATGCCGCTGCATGTTGCCAAACACGTCGTCGAGGGCTTTGATGTGCCGGCCACCGAGTTGCCCGAAGCCGCACCGTGGCTGCTGGCCAATCTGCTGATCGAAGGCTTTCCGCCCGAATACGACGACACGCCGCTCGCGTGGGACAACGTGGTCTATCGCGGCACGGGGTTGGGCTATGTGGTGGCCAATCACCAGGACATTCGCGTGGGGCCGCCCGCGCAAAGCGTGTTCACTGCCTACGTGGCGCTGTCAGACATGGCGCCCAAAGTGGCGCGTGAGTGGATGCTGAACGCATCGCCACAGGCATTGCTCGATCGCGCACTGGCCGATCTGGACAGGGTGTACGGCATCCGCCTGCGCACGCAGATCCGCCGGGCCGACCTGACCCTGCGCGGACATGCGATGGCGATTCCCACGCCGGGCTTTCTCTCGCGGCCGGGCATTGCGCGCCTGCGCGAAAACACCGGGCCGATCCACTATGCGCATGCGGAT
Source organism: Ralstonia flaminis (assembly GCF_958415495.1). NCBI lineage: Bacteria > Pseudomonadati > Pseudomonadota > Betaproteobacteria > Burkholderiales > Burkholderiaceae > Ralstonia > Ralstonia flaminis. The sequence goes on from NZ_CATZLL010000023.1 coordinate 14,971, forward strand.
CTGTCCGGCTATTCCGTGTTTGAAGAAGCAGCGTGGTGGGGTGATCAGGCAGCGCGGGCCATCCTGGCCGCCTGATCCAAGAGGCAGCGCTTTAGCCCCTGTTCGGCCAGAGCGTACGGCCAAAGAACGTCAGTGCACGATCCCACGCGTGCTGCGCCCACACCGGATCGTACTGCGTGATGGCGATGCGATTTTCGCCCACGGCCGTTTCATTGGCAAAGGCGTGATGCGCGAGATAGCGGTGGAAGTCGACATCGACACCGGCATCGGCCAGCTTCTTCTCCAGCGCGTCCACCGTTTCGATCTTGAAGGCTGTGTCCTGCGTGCCCCAGTGGCCCTGCACCGGCACCTTGATCTTCGAGGCATCGATGTATTCCAGCGGCGGGAAGCCGTACCACACCACACCCGCTGCCGCTTCCGGCACATTGCACAGCGCCAGCAGCGTGAGCGCGCCGCCCATGCAGTAGCCCGTCACGCCCACGCGGTCGCAGCTCTGCTTGAGGTATTGCACGGCGCCGCGCACGTCCTGCGTGGCCGCATCGCCAAAGTTCAGGTTGCTCATCAGGTGGTGGGCTTCTTCCTCTTCCACCGTCATGGTGCCGCGATACAGGTCGGGCACCAGCGCCACGTAGCCGGCGCGTGCGAGGCGGTCAGCCACGCCACGAATCTGGTCGTTCAGACCCCACCACTCCTGGATGACGACCACCCCGGGGGCGCCCTCCGCTTTGGCCGGCTTGGCCAGATAGCCCTGGAGTTCCTGCCCATCCGGGCGCTTGAACGAGATCATGGATCCTTGCGGTGCAGTCATGCGTGGCTCCTTTGCCTGAAACGAAAGCGCACAGCATAGCTGCGGGCGGTGAAATTTGCAGCCGCCCCTCGCAACGGCCCAAGTGCGCGAAAGCACACGCATCACAAATTTAACCCGGGTATTATTGACCAATCATTATTACCCGGGTAATAATTCGCAGACGATGCCTGCCTATCAACGCAGGCCGCACCTACATGCATCGCACAAGGACCCACCATGACCGATCGACGGGAGCTGAAACGCCAGTACCTTGAGACCCGAAGCCGCGCGGGCGCGGGCTGGGGGGTTTATGCCATCCGCAACCTCATCACCGGCCGGGCGCTGGTCAAGGGCAGCACCGATGCGCAGAGCACGCTCAACCGCCATCACTTCGAGCTAAAGCACGGCACCCATGCCAACGCATTGCTCCGCAAGGACTGGGCGGACCACGGTGAATCGAGCTTCGTGTTTGAAGTGCTCGACCTGGTCAAACACCGCGAGGCGCCGGATTTTGATGCGGCGCACGAACTGGAAACGCTGGTGACGCTCTGGCGCCAGGAGATCCCATGCCAAGGCGCATCCGCCTATGAGAACCCGGAGCACACGGCATGAGCACCGCCGGATTCACGTTCTGCATGGCGGTGCAGCGCGCGCAGGCCAGCCTGCGGTGCAAACTCGACGACAAGCTCGGCACGCACTACGGGGTCGACTTTGCTGATTTCGTGCTGCTGGATTGGCTGGCCTCACATGCAGACGGCCATGCCAGCCTTGCGGAATGCGTGCAGCCACTCGGGCTGCCACGCCCTGCCGTGCTCAAGCGTGTGCTGGCGCTGGAGAAGATCGGCCTGGTCGAGCGCCAAAGCACCGACGCGGGCCGCCGGATTGCCATTCGCCCCGCTGGCAAGACGCTCGTGCACAACGCACGCGAGACCATCAACTGGCTCGGCGGCCAAGCGTTGGCGGCAATCGCGCCGGCATCCATCGCCTCGACAGAAACCGCGCTGCACACCTTTGCCAAGGCCCGCGCGCTGACGGCGCTCTGATACCCCTCCTTCTGGGAGCAGGCAGACAGCGCAAAATCTCTATCATGGCGGCACGCTCATTCCTGACATGACAAACACCATGATCAAAACCCTTGCCTTGATCGTCTATCTGCTGGTGCTGCTGATCCACGTCTACATCGTCGTGCTGGAGATGGTGCTGTGGAAGACACGCGGCCCGAAGGTGTTCCGCATTACACCGGAGAAGGCGGCAGAAACCGCGGCGATGGCGTCCAACCAGGGCTTGTACAACGGCTTCCTTGTGGCGGCGCTGGTGATCGGGCTGGTGGCGCCGGACCCGGTGGTCAACGCATCGTTCGCGCTGTTCGGGTTGATCTGCGTGGCGGTGGCCGGCATCTGGGGCGCAATCACGGTCAGCAAGCGGATTCTCTACGTGCAGACGGTACCGGCGGTGGCAGCTCTGGTGCTGGGGTGGTTCGCATAGGGTGATGCCAACCCGGCGGAGCTTGTCGGCTCCGCCATTGCGCACTAGCTTGAAGGGATCAACGGGATTGCAATCATGTCGCACGCAACCTGCCACAGAGGCTTCCTGGCGCTGCTGCTAGCAGGCGTATGCGGCCTTCCCGTCTCTGCTCAAGTGAACGCGAGAACCGCCATGACGCTGACCCTGACCTCACCCGCCTTTGTCACCGGTAGCGAGATCCCCAGCCACCTTACATGCGAAGGCTCGGACACCTCGCCACCACTGGCCTGGAGCGGCGCGCCGGCGGGCACACGCAGCCTGGTGCTGATCGTCGACGATCCGGACGCGCCAGACCCCGCCGCACCGAAGATGACCTGGGTGCACTGGCTGCTCTACAACATCCCGCCCAGCGCAACGGCCATCGTCGAAGATGCGGCACGCAAGGGGCTACCACCCGGCACGCGCGCCGGCACCAACGACTGGCAACGCACCGCGTACGGCGGCCCCTGCCCACCCGTCGGGCGCCATCGCTACTATCACAAGCTCTATGCGCTGAACGTGGAACTGCCGGAGATGGGCGCACCCGACAAGGCTGCACTGGAACGTGCCATGCGCGGTCACGTCATCGCCGAGGCGGAGCTCGTCGGCACCTATCAGAAGCACAAGCCCTGACGATCAGGGCTTGGCAACCGCGCCCTTGTGGAACAGCGCATACGGCACGCCGCGCTCCGGGTGTGCCGTCGTCTCGTTGATGAAGCGCTCGACATCCGGCACGTCGCGCAGCGCGGTCATGAACGGCTCGAACGCATAGCCCGGCGCCACGCACCCCTGCACGAGCATCCAGCGCTGCCACACCGTCACCCACAGCGTCGTGCTTTGCTTCCATCCGGGCACGTGAATCGCCATCCACTGCAGGCGCCGCTGCGCCGTCTCGGCAATCTCGTCGTCGTAGGCAAAGGCGTTGGGCAACCGGCATCGGCCCTCGACCCAGCAGTGGTTGCCGTGCTCGATGCGGTGGTGGGAATCGCGCTTCCATTCGGCCTCGCTGATGCGCGGGCCGGCAGGCTCGGGGCAGTTGGCAACGCCTGACGAAATCTGGAAGAACGGATCGTGGCCGCGATTCTGCAGGTCGTCTTCTGCATGGAGGGCCGGCGTGCCGAGCAAGAGCAGTACCAGTGCTATGCAGCGGATGTCGATCGTCATGGTGGCCTCCCTGGAAGACCCGGCGCAATCGGTTGCTGCCAAGCATAGGTGCTGCAGGGCGGCGCGGCCAAGGCTCAACTGAACGGGATCTCAAAGATCCACTTCAACGTCCAGCGGTCCGTTGCACGTGTCAGGCCGCGCCCGATGCCAAAGTTGAAGACGAAGGGCTTGAGGTCGACGTCGAATGCCAGAAACACCGTGTGCTGCTGCTCGTGCAACGGCGCGATGTGGTTGATAGGCCCAAGACCCGCGTAGTACTCCATGCCGGCACGCACACCCGTTGTTACGGTGCGTGCGATCTTGAAGCTTGGCGCGGCCTCTGGCACGCCACTGCGGCCCGGGCCGGACAGGTTCCAGTCCAGCACCGGGTTGACGGCCCACAGCCAGCGCGCATCCTGGTACCCATAGATGGGCCGCAGCTCCAGCGCGTTCTGCGATTGCTCGAAGCGCCCGGCAACGTGAGCCAGTTCCATGTTGATACCGGCGAACTGGCCCACATCATCCTCGGGGCGGATCGGCATCCACTTCAACCGCACCTTGGGGCCCGTCACATAGGTCGTGTTTTCGCGCGTCAGCGTGGTGGGCACGTACAGCCCAAGCTCCAGCGACGGCGTCAGCCCGTAAGAGAATTCCGCCGTGGCACGCCACCCGTGCGGTGTCGTCACCTCACCCGGATAGCTGGGCTCGCTGATGCCGCTGGGCGTGGTGTTCAGATGCAGTTCCAGGCCGAACTGTCCGGGGGCGTTGATGTCGCCGGTGTAGACCTGGATCTCGTCGGGCAGGACCGCGCGCGCGGGCAGCGCTGCACCGCCGAGCACGACCACCATCAAAACAGCGCGTGTGACACGTCCAAACAGCATGATGACCCCAGGGAATTTCCGAGATCATAGTGGCGCAACGCGCGCTGCGCGGAATAACCGGAAGGCGCAGACAGAAATCCGCATAAGAGGCATTCGCATTTGCGGGCTGCCGCGCCATCGGGTCATCTCGATTTCACGTGTGCGACCAGCATCGCAGTGAACGCTTCCGTCAGCTCGGTCTTGCCAAAGCGCTGCTCGGATACGCCCTTCTCGACATCGATCTGCCCCGCGTTGACGGCGTCGTACAACTCGGTGAGCAGTTGCACGTGGTTCTCGCTCAAGCCGGCCCGTTGCAGCATCGGCGCCCAGGCCTCGCGCGGCACGGCGTCAGCAGTGACCTCACGGCCGACAACGGTGCTGAAGGCGCGCGCAACGTCGATCAGGCTCACGCGGCGCGGGCCCTCCACGCTGACGATGCGTGGCGACTTGGCCGGTGATGACGCCAGCAGCAGCTCGGCGGCCAGTGCGCCCACGTCCTGCGTGGAGACGGTCGCAAAGGCTCGGTCCAACGGACTGTGCAGACTCGGCAGCCGCCCTGTCGCCAACATCACGGGCAACATCGCCGCCCAGTTCTGTGCGTGCTCCGCCGAGCGCAACAGCGTCAGGTGCGTAGGCAGCGGCTTGAGCCGCTCTTCCAGCAGATGGAACAGGCGTGTCAGGCCGGTGCCCTGGTCAAGCTCCGCACCGTAGTCCGATAACGCCAGCACGGCCGGTGGCGGGTTGGCGCGCAGCGCATCGGCGGCAACATCGATCATGCGTTGCATGGTCGCCGCCGGATCCGAATCGCCCACCGGCACCGGACACAGGATCTGCACCGCCGTGGCGCCCTTGATGGCAGACGCAACCGTGGTGGGGGCGGTCAGATCGGCGGAGACGATTTCGCAGCCGATCCTGGCCAGTGCCTCGCCCTGCTTGGCCTGGCGCACCACCGCACGCACGGGGCGACCCGCGTTGCGCAACGCGGTGGCGGTGGCGCGCCCGACCTTGCCCGATGCCCCAAAGATGACGTACATGTTCGCGCTCCTTTCAGATGAGAAACGCGAGCTTAGGCTGGCCCCGCCAGACGAACTTGCAGAAACGGAGGAATCTGGCAGGGATGGAGGATCGGGTTGTGCCGGCTATGCGGCGAGCGTGTCGGCAACGGCCGCCGCTGCCCGGCCTGCCCGGATGATTTCACGCGGTGCCACGCCAAGCAGCCGCTGCATCCACTGCGTCATGTGGCTCTGATGTGCAAAGCCAACTTCCAGCGCGATCTGCGAAGCGCTGCGCCGGCCTTCCAGCAGCAGCACCTTTGCGCGCTCCACCCGGCGCTGCACAACGTAACGATGCACCGGCACACCCAGTGTTGCGCGAAACAGCACCTTGAAATGCGGCGTGCTCAAGCCCGTCAGTGCCGCCAGCTCTGCCAGCGTCAGCCGCTGATGCAGATTGGCCTCGATGTAGTCGATCACGCGTGCGGCCACACGGGGCGCCAATGCGCGCGCGCTGGCGGCCGCACTAACGGCAACGTCCCTGCTGCTGTTCAGCAAGCGCACTACCAGCGCGGTGCACAGGCTTTCCGCATACAGCGCGTCGGAGGTGTCTTCCGCTTCCAACTCAGCACCGAGCGCCGCAGCCAGATGGTGCACGCGCGCATCGCGCCATTGCAGATGCGGCGCGATCTGCGCCGCCGGCACCCCAACCTGCTCGCCGATGCTGCGTACGAACGCGTCACTGATGGCGATCCGGAGGATGCGGCAGTCGGCGTCGTCCGTCCACATGCCGGGCAACCCGGCGGGGATGACGTCCGCATCGCCATGCGCCTGGATGCGGGAATAGCGGCGGCCGTCACACACGCAGTTCGCCCGAACAGGCGCACCGACATGCACATTGACGCGGTGCGCCTCCATGGCCGGCACGCGGTACGTTCCCGGGCGGATACCGAGCAGCGTGGCGGCAAAGCCCTGCCAGCCGAGGCCTTCACTGGATCGCAGGCTGACGGGTGCAGGTTCTGGCATGGAGGCAGGCAAGGCAGCGGGCATAGCGTGGGCAGACGGTACGGTAGTCGCCCGACATTCTGCGCTCTATTGCCGCCATAAGAAGGATCAATTTGATGATGCCCGTCGATAGCCGGATACTTGCCGCCGTTGCATTCGGCCGTCCCAGCCGATTTGACCAACGGCGGCCAGCGGGCCGTCTTTGTCTTCCCGCGTACAAAGCCTAAGGTGAAGGCTCCAGCGGCCATCAAGGAGATCCGCCATGAACCGCGATGCGTTTGAAAACGCGCTCACCGCCGAGGGCTTTACCGAGTTCGTCCTCGTCACACGCGAGGCAGGCGAGCTGGAGGAGCACACGCACCCGTTCGAGGCAAAGGCGCTCATTCTGGCGGGGGAAATCACCATCCGCGTCGGTAACGACGAGCGCATCTTCCAGCCCGGCGACATCTTTCACCTGGGTGCCAACGCACCGCACGCCGAGCGCTACGGCCCGCAAGGCGTGCAGTACCTGGTCGGCAGACGTTAGCGCATCTGCAGCCGCCGCATCAGGCGCGCGCCGGATACTGCGCCACCACCCGTTCGCGAATCGACGGCTTGATGTTCGCCTGCGACATGTCCCCCTGGTAGTGCGCAATCACGCGCGGGTTCATCACGCGAAACCACAACGGCGGCACATAGGCCAGCAGCACCATCGCGGCATAGCCGGCAGGCAATTGCGGTGAATGCTCGAAGTGACGCAGCGCCTGAAACGAACGCGTCGGGTTGGCGTGATGATCGGCATGACGCTGCAGTTGATACAGGAACAGGTTCGTCACCACGTGATTGCTGTTCCACGAATGCTGCGGCGTGCAACGTTCGTAGCGGCCGCTGGGCAATTGCTTGCGGCACAGGCCGTAGTGCTCCAGATAGTTCACCACCTCCAGCAGCGACGCGCCGTACACCGCCTGGATCAACAGGAACGGTACGACCTTGATGCCGACAAAGGCGATGCACGCAGCCCACAGCACCACCGTCATCGCCCAGGCATTGAGCACGTCATTGCGCCACGACCACACCGAGTGCCCGTTGCGCTCCAGGCGCTGCTTCTCCAGCGCCCATGCCGATTTGACGCTGCCCACCACGGTGCGCGGCAGGAACTCCCAGAACGACTCACCAAAGCGGGCACTCGCCGGATCGGCCGGTGTGGCCACACGCACGTGGTGGCCGCGGTTGTGCTCGACAAAGAAATGTCCGTACGCCACCGGCGCGAGCGTGATCTTGGCTAGCCAGCGCTCAAAACCGTTGGTCTTGTGGCCGAGTTCGTGCGCGGTGTTGATTGAGATGCCCGTCACCACGCCCAGTGAGAACGCGAATGCAATGTAGTCGTACCAGGTGAGCTGATAGGTGTGCAGCACCCACATCGCCATGGCAAAGCTCACATAGAGCACAGTGGTCGCCAGATAGACGATGCGGCGGTAGTAGCGCTGCTTCTCCAACTCGGGGACGACCTCTTCGGGCGGGTTGTCCCGGTCGTCGCCAATCAGGTAATCAAGTAGCGGAATGATCGTAAACACGATGACAGGCCCGGCCCACCATAGCGGATGCCACCCGGTCGACAGCGCCAGGGCGGCGGCAATCATCGGCAGCGTGATCGTCAGCGCGCCGAGCATCCAGAGATACCGCTTGCTGTCGGTCCACTCAATGGACGCGACGATGCCGGGTGTAGCCATTGTCTTCCTCCTGTTTGCCCCGCTTGATTCGGTTGGCTTGTGTACGCACACGCGTGCGCCGTCGGGTCCTGCCCAACGCCTGTTTTATAGGACCAGCAGGAGGGGGGTGCCAACGCCTCGATTTAGGCGGGCACTTCCAAACAAGAACACCCGTGGCATGGCGCGCACGGGCGGGAAAAGCGCTGGTGATTGAAACCGGCGTTTTACTAACGATCGTTCGATTTTGGTGCGATGCAAACACGCACGCTGCCTGACAAGCGCCGCAACTAGCACATCAGGCAGCACGTTCGCCTTACGCCGCGCCGGTCGGCGTATCGATGACGATGGCGCGGAAGTCGTTGACGTTGGTCAGCGTCGGGCCGGTGATGACGGAGTCGCCAAGTGCCTGAAAGAAGCCATGGCCGTCGTTGTTGTCGAGGCTCTTGCGCGGTTGAATGCCGGCTGCCCACGCACGGGCAAGCGTGTCGGGCGAGATGATGGCACCGGCAATCTCTTCGGCGCCGTCCACGCCGTCGGTATCACCGGCAATGGCGTGCACGCCGGGCAGCCCGTCCAGCGCCACGGCCAGCGAGAGCAGGAACTCCACGTTGCGCCCGCCGCGGCCGCTGCCCGTGACGGTGACAGTCGTCTCGCCACCCGACAGCAGCACACACGGCGTCTTGAACGGCTGGCCGCGCTGTACCACCTGACGCGCGATACCGGCCATCGCCAGGCCCAGGTCGCGTGCCTCACCTTCCAGGCTGTCGCCGAGAATGTACGGTGTGTAGCCCGCCGCCTCCGCCACCTTTGCTGCAGCCTCCAGTGCAATCTGCGGTGCCGTGATGATGCGTGTGGTGATGTTCTGCAGGCGTACGTCGCCCGGCTTGATGCTTTCTGCTTCCTCCTTGGCGAGGAATGCGCGCACGTTGTTGGGCACAACAATCCGATAGCGCTCGATGATCGCCAGAGCGTCTGCACGCGTGGTCGGATCGGCCACCGTGGGGCCGGAAGCAATGTCGACCGGGTTGTCACCCGGCACGTCGGAAATCAGCAGCGTCACCACACGCGCCGGATGGCAGGCCGCCGCCAGCCGCCCGCCCTTGACCTGCGACAGGTGGCGCCGCACGCAATTCATCTCGGCAATGTTGGCGCCGCTCTTGAGCAGCGCTGCGTTCACGGCCTGCTTGTCGGCCAGGCTGATGCCCTCGCCCGGCGCCACCAGCAGCGCCGAACCGCCGCCGGAAATCAATGCGATAACGAGGTCGTCTTCGGTCAGCCCCGACACCAGTTGACGCACGCGCGCCGTGGCCTCCAAGCCCGCCGCGTCAGGCACCGGGTGTGCGGCTTCGACAATCTCGATACGCTCGCACGGCACGGCATAGCCGTAGCGTGTGACGACCAACCCTTCGAGCGGCCCAGGCCAATGCGCTTCAAGCGCCTGGGCCATGGCTGCCGATGCCTTGCCCGCACCGATGACGATGGTCCGGCCCTTGGGCGCCGGCGGCAGATGCTGCGCCAGACAGAGCGACGGCTGGGCGCTGGCCACAGCGGCATCGAACATGGCACGCAGCAGCGCGGGTTGGTTGGCGGGGGACGTGGGTTGCATGAGACGCCTCGAACGGGTTGAACAGGTTGGAGGCAGTCTACGGAGCGGCGCGCAAGTCGCCTATTGGAGAATCTTCAAGACCGCCTGAACGCGCAGGAAACCCTGATGGAGCAACGCCTTGCGGCTGACGGTCAGGATTCCTGTCCGGACAAACCCTAGGATGGAATGCCCGATTCAGGCGACGTCCGCTTCGGGTTGCCAGATCATCGGCAAGGTTGCCAGCAGGGCCTGCACCATGGGGTTGTCCGCACTGGCACGACGATGCAGCAGGCACAGCGGGCATGGCAGACGGGCGCCATCCCAAATGACGGCCTGGCCGCTCTGCACCATGCCGGCGGCCAGGCGCTCGCGCATGATCCCCAGGGCCACACCGGACTGCACCAGTTCAATCATCGACGCCTCCTGATCGGCCTCGACGACGGTGTTGTGCGACAGGCCGCGTTCAGCAAACATCTGCGCGACCATGCCGTGCTGCGAGCTGCCGGCGGGCGTCGCCAGCCACGGCATGGCGGCAAGCTCCTGCAGGCTGGCTCCGCGCAGCTTGGCCTCCCACGCGGCGGGCGCCACCACCACGTAGTGCTCCACGGCAAGCGGGTGCACGGTGATCTCCGGATCGTGCAAGGTGCCCAGGTAAAAACCGGCATCGATCTGGCCATCACGCAGCATCTGCAGCACGCTGCCGGAAATGCCATGCGCCAGCGTCACGTCGATGTGCGGATAGAACTGCAGCAGCGCCGCCAGCAGCGGCCCCAGGCGGATCGACTCCGGATCGATGATCGTGCCCAGGCGCAACACACCGGACACATTGCCGCGCAGCGACGATGCCAGTGCGGCCATCTCCTGTGTGGCGTCCACCACGCGCCCGGCAATCGGCAGCAAGCGCCGGCCCGCTGCGGTGACGGGCATGCCGGTGGGCGTGCGGTCGAACAGCAGCACGCCCAGCTCATCCTCCAGCCCCTTGATCTGCTTGGAGATGGCGGACTGCGTCAGATGCAGCTGCTCCGCAGCCCGTGCGAGCTGGCCCGTGCGTGCAACAGCGAGTACGGCCTTGAGTTGATAGAGTTCCATGGGGCAGCGTCAAATGGCCGATCGTGGATCAGTGTGACGCCGTCACAAACGCCCTCACCGCATCCAGCACCGTGGCTTCCTGCTCCCGATGCGGCACGTGACCGCAGCGCTGCAGCAACGCCAGCCGAGCCGGCGCGCCGGCCAAGGTCACGATGCGCTCGGGCTGCGCGGTCGAGCCATACTCGTCTTCCGTGCCGTGCATGGCGAGCACCGGGCAGCGGACACCCAGCAGTTCTTCATCCAGGCACCAGTCGGCAAACGCGGGTGACAACCACGTGCTGACCCAGGCATCCAAGACCCAATGTGCCTTGTCACCGTGATACCGCTCCAGGCGTGACATCTGGCCGGGCTCGGCAAACTGGGCCTGGGCCGTGCGGATGCCCTCGCGCGTCTGCGCTTCGACAAATGCTTGCGCAGACTCGGTAATCAGCCCAACGCAACGGTCCGGATACGCGGCAGCAATCGACACCGCCATGCCGCCACCCACACTGTGGCCAAAGGCAATGAAACGCTCCACGCCAAGCTGGTCGATCAGGGCAGAAAAGCCGGTATGCGCTTCCTGGCGGATGAAATCCGCACCGATCGGGCCCCGGTGCGGATCCGACTGGCCGAAACCTAGGCGATCGTAGGCAATCACCGCACGCCCGGTCGCCTGCGCCAAGCGCTGCGGAAAATCGCGCCATAGCTCAACGCAGCCGAGCGAGTCATGCAGCAGCACGATGGGCGGCAACACGGCGCCATCCGCCGTGCCACCCCAACGCTTGGCATAGAGACGGCCGTTGACGGTGGTGATCCATGTCTCGGCAGCGTCCAGGGAGAGCGACTCCGTCATATTCGCGTCAGCTTCAGAACACGCGATCGAGCCAGCCATGCGGATCCGGTGCGCGGCCGTTCTGCAGGTCGACCAGCGCGGCCTTCAGCTTGGTGGTCAACTCGCCCGCACCACCATTACCGATGGTGAAGTTGTGCTTGTGGCCCTTGACCTTGCCGATGGGCGTAACCACGGCGGCGGTACCGCACGCAAAGGCCTCACGCAGACGGCCGCTCCGGGCGTCAGCCTGCCATTGGTCGATGGAATACGGCTCTTCACGCACGGTCAGGCCCATGTCGCGTGCCAGGGTGATCAGCGAATCGCGGGTGATGCCCGGCAGAATCGTGCCCGTGAGCGGCGGCGTCTGCAGCGAGCCGTCTTCAAAGACGAAGAACACGTTCATGCCGCCGAGTTCTTCAATCCAACGGCGCTCCACCGCATCGAGGAAGACCACCTGGTCGCAGCCCTCGCGCGTGGCTTCAGCCTGGGCGACCAGGCTGGCGGCGTAGTTGCCGCCGCACTTGGCTTCGCCCGTACCGCCGGGCGCGGCGCGCGTGTAGCTGTCGGACACCCAGATCGTGACCGCCGCCGATGCGCCGCCCTTGAAGTACGCGCCCACCGGGCAGGCAATCACGCAATAGAGATACTCCGCTGCGGGCTTCACGCCCAGGGCGACCTCGGTCGCCATCATGAACGGCCGCAGATACAGCGCCGAGCCCTCGCCCGACGGAATCCACTCGCGATCCAGTCGCACCAGTTCACGCACAGACGCCAGAAACAGATCCTCAGGCAACGATGGCATCGCTAGACGCTTGGCGGAGTTCTGGAAGCGGCGCGCATTGGCGTCGGGGCGGAACAGCGCACCACCGCCGTCCGGCAGCCGATACGCCTTCATGCCCTCGAAAATTTCCTGCGCGTAGTGAAACACCTGCATGGCCGGATCGGACGGGATAACACCGCGCGGGCCGACCTTCGCGTCGTGCCAGCCTTTGCCCTCGGTGTAACGGATGGTGGCCATGTGGTCGGTGAACACGCGGCCGAAGGCCGGGTTTTCAAGGCGGCGCGCGCGCTCATCCGCCGGAACAGGGTTCGGGTTCTTTTCGATCGAAAGGGTCGATTCGACAACGTTGTTCATACCGTCTCCATGGGGTGCGAGGGGCGCAAAAACGCCCAAACCGCTATTTTGCGCCATCGGCGGTGCAATTGGGTTGCGTATTTCGGCAACCCTTGTTTCCATGGCCGGCGGCGTACCCGCCCCGTTGTGGTCACTAACCAGAGCGGGGACCCGGGGCAGAGCGAGGCCGGAATCCAAAAAAAAGGCCGCCCCGACGTCAATCGGAGCGGCCTTTTCGGGCCTTAGCTGACCAGCAGTTGGTCAGCGCCGTTGTTGCGGCGCATTAGAACAGGTGGCGCAGCGCGACGCGCACGACCGTCTGGCTTGTGGTGGACGAGGGCCCCGCCGTGCCCACGATGTACGCCTGGTCAAGCACCGACCCCGTCTTGCCGCCTGCCACGTGCTGGTACACGGTCTGCAGGTAGATGTCTGTTCGCTTGGAGAAGTTGTAATCGGCCATCAAGCCGACCGAATGGATCTTCTGTTGCGGGCTGGCGGTCGAGGCGTCGTACTTGCCCAGCGTCAACACGTACTGACCACCCACGAAGAACGCTGGCGTGAACTGGTACTTGGCGTTCACCTCGAAGTTCTGATACTTGATCGCGCCCAGCGTTGCACCCGGGGCGATGATGTCACCGGGCGTGCCGAGATAGCCGTTGCCGGTGGGGTTTTGGTAGTTCGAGTTCGTGTAGACGAACCCCACGGTGGTGGGCCCCAGTGTGTAGTTCACGCCCGCGCCAAACACGCGCATGCGCTGTGCCATGAAGCTCGCATCATTGGTGGCGAGTGCACCGACGTCGGTCATGCCGGGCTGGTCAACCTGCATGTATGCGGCGCCCAGGGCAAGGCCACCGTTGTTGTACTTCGCGCCCACGCTATAGGCACGGTTGGCCACAAAGTTGGTGCTGTTGCTGAAGGCATACGCGCCGCCAAACTGGAAGCCGTTGAAATCCGGGCTGGCGTACTTGATCGACTGGCTCAGGCGAAACGAGTTGTCGGTGTTGTCGTTGTCATACGGGTGCGCCAGCAGCCAGCCGCTCCAGTTACCGTTTGTTGTGAGCGGCGCCACGTAGTTGACCACCGAGTCGTACTGACGGCCCAGCGTGACCGTCCCCCACTCGTTGCCGCTCACGCCCACGTAGGCCTGGCGGCCAAACATCCGCCCGCCTTGTGCCGCGGCACCGTTGCTGATATTGAAGCCGTTTTCCAGTTGGAAGATGGCCTTGTTGCCACCGCCCAGATCCTCGCTGCCTTTGATGCCCCAACGGCTGCCGTAGGCGTAACCGCTGGCCAACTCGAAGAGGTGGTTGCCCCCCGTGTTGTTCGTGTAGTTGATGCCTTCGTCCAGGATGCCGTACAGCGTGACACTGCTTTGCGCGAAAACGGGGCTCGCGCAGCAAGCGGAAGCGGCCAGGGTGATGAGATGCTTCTTCATTGTGGTCTCCAACGACATTGGCAAATGCTGTTCCGGTGCCAAGCGGCACAGGGATCGCCGATCTGCCTTTCTTTTAGGGATAGGCGGCGGCAACAGCGCCGCCTCGGGGTTGACTGCCGTGGGGCACACCTGCGTGCCGCACGGCCATACGGCGACACAGCGTGTAGCTACACCACCGCTGCTTCGCGCGCCTCAGCCGGCGCGGTTGCCGTGCGTTGTGCATCGCGCAGAATCAGGCCTGCGCCCTTCTCGGCCACCATCATCGTCGGCGCGTTGATGTTGCCGGCAGTGATGTTCGGGAAGATCGAGGCATCGACGATCCGCAAGCCTTGCAGCCCGTGCACGCGCAGCGAGGCGTCGACGACCGACGTGGCGGCATCCGGGCCCATGGCACACGATCCGCACAGGTGATAGATCGAACCCGACTGCTCGCGGAAGTACTGCAGCAGCGCCTCGTCAGACGTGACCTGCGGCCCCGGCGAGATCTCCTCGGCAGTCATCGCCTTCAACGCAGGTGCACGCATCAGCGAGCGGATCACCTTGCTGCCCTGCACAGCTTCTTCCAGATCCTTTTGCGTCGTCAGCGCGTTGATGTGGATCTTCGCCGCGTCTTCCGCGCGATTCGACACAATCTCGATCGTGCCGCGGCTCGTCGGCCGACACGGGTTGAACGCGATCAGGAAGCCCGAATATGGCTCCGGCTCGATGTTCGCGTGCTCGCTCTTCGGAATCCGGTACGACAGCGGGTTGAAGTAGAGCTGGATGTTCGGCTCCAGCACATCCGGTGAACCGCGGAAGAAACCGCCCGCCTGGTTCACACTCATGGCGAGCGGACCACGCTTGCTCAGCAGGTAGCGCAGGCCGATCTTCATCTTGCCGAAGAGCGTGCCCATCTCGTCATTGAGCGTTGGCCGATTGGCCTTGAAGTAGAAGCTCACGCATAGGTGGTCCTGCAGGTTGCGGCCCACAGCAGGCAGCGCGTGCACGAGCGGCACGCCATGGCGGCCCAGCAGCGTAGGATCGCCCACGCCCGAGAGTTGCAACAGCTTGGGCGTATCCACCGCGCCGGCTGCCATGATCACTTCGCACGTCGCGGCGATCGTCTCATCGCCATGTTGGCCAGCCACCACTACGCCAACAGCGCGCTTGCCCTCAAACTGCACGCGACGCACCAGGGTGCTGGAGCGGACCGTCAGGTTCGGCCGGCTTTCCGCCGGGCGCAGATAGGCAAAGCTGCTGGAGCAACGCTCGCCGTTCTTCGTGTTCAGATCGTAGATGCCCGCGCCTTCAAAATTCGCGCCGTTGAAATCATTGGTGCGCGGCAGCTTCAACTGCTCGCAACCCTTCAGGAACTCGTGCACGATCGGGTGCACGTCGTTCTTCATCGACGTGATATGGATCGGCCCCGTGGCTCCGTGATGCTGCGGGTCGGTTGCCGCGGCCGCGTGCGTCTCCAGCTTGCGGAAGTACGGCAGCACGTCGTCGTACCCCCAGCCTGGATTGCCGGCGGCGGCCCAATCGTCATAGTCGCTGCGCTGGCCGCGCACGTAGACCATGGCGTTGATCGAACCCGAGCCGCCCACGACCTTGCCGCGCGGGCAATACAGTTGGCGGTTGGCAAGCTGCGCTTCGGGCTCGCTGTAGTACATCCAGTTATAGCGGCGGTTGTAGTACGTCTTGGTAAAACCAACGGGCACCTTGAACCAGAAGGAGCTGTCGCGCTCGCCTGCTTCAAGCAGCAGCACCGAGTGCTTGCCCGATTCACTCAGACGGTTTGCCAGAATGCAGCCTGCTGAACCCGCGCCGACGATGATGTAGTCGTAAGTCATGTTGCGCCCCATCCAGTCAGCCCTTGGCAGGCGCCAAGTCCTTCACGTCGACGGGCTTCTCGCCCATCTGCAGGTGCAGCCGCTGGCCCGTGTACGGTGTGTTCGCACGCACAACGTCCATGTTCAGTTCGATGCCCAGGCCCGGCTCGCTCGACGGGATGATGTAGCCGTCTTCCCAGCGGATCGGCGTCTTGACGACTTCGGCGTGGAAGCCGCCCCACGTCATGATGCTTTCCTGGATCAGGAAGTTGGGCGTGCAGGCCGCAAGCTGGATACTCGCGGCGGCGCCCACCGGGCCGTTATATAGGTGCGGTGCGATCTGCGCGTAGTGCACCTCGGCCAGCGTGGCGATCTTCTTGGCTTCCAGTAGGCCGCCAACACGCGCCACGTTCAATTGAATGATGGAGGCAGCGCCCGCTTGCAGCAGCTTGTGGAACTCGTACTTGGTGGTCAGGCGCTCGCCGGTGGCAATAGGAATCGATGTGTGCTGGGCGATGGTGGCCATGGCCTCTTCCTGGCCCGGCGGCACCGGCTCTTCAAACCACAGCGGGTCGTACTTCTCCAGGCGCTTGGCCAGGCGGATAGCCGACGACGGCACCATCTGGCCGTGCGTGCCGAACAGCAGATCAGCCTTGCTGCCAACCGCCTCACGTACGCGGCGGCAGAACAGCTCGCAGCGGTCGAGCACTTCCATCGACAGTTGGTGACCTGAGTACGCCGTGTACGGGCCAGCCGGATCGAACTTGACTGCCGTGAAGCCAAGCTTCACGTTCTCGGCCGCGCACTCTGCAGCGAGGTCCGGATCGTCGTAGTCGTATTCGCCTTGCGCGTTCTTCGGGTACAGGTACGTGTACGAACGCAGGCGATCGTGAATCTTGCCGCCGAGCAGTTCATACACCGGCTTGTTGGCCGCCTTGCCGACAATGTCCCAGCAGGCCATTTCCAGACCACTGACGACACCCATCATCGTCAGATCCGGGCGCTGCGTGAAGCCGCTCGAATAGCACTGGCGGAACAGGCGCTCGACGTGGTGCGGGTCGTGGTTGAGCAGATGACGCTCGAACACGTCTTCAATGATCGGCACCATCGCCTTCGGGCCGAACGTCGCCGAATAGATTTCACCAACGCCTTCGATACCGTCATCGGTCTTCAGTTTGACGAAGATCCAATACATCCCGCCGACATGCGGCGGCGGCACAGCAACGATGTGGGTTTCAAGCGAAACGATCTTCATACGGACTCCTTGCGGTTGAGGCGGTATTTGAGGAACGCGGCGGCGCCTGCGCCACAGAGCGCGATGGCCGTGATGTAGCCAAAGTAGAGTTGGTAGCCGGATGCACCAGGGTGGTGCTGCGTCACGTAGCCGTTGATGAGCGGCAGGAAGATGTCCGGCGAATAGCCGAGCACCGAGATCAGGCCGATCGCAAGCCCCGCGCAGTGCGTGGGCACCTTGCAGTCGTCCAGCAGCGACCAATACAGGCCACGGATCGCATAAGTCAGGATGCCGATGAACAGCACCAGCACGACGAGCATCGCCTGTGGGCTGTGCGGCGGCGCGAGGATCAACCCGACGAGCGAAAGCGCCGCGAACACCAGTGCCCAGAACAGCACGGAGACCTTCGAGAGACGGTCACCCAGGAAGCCACCACCGATGCCACCGATCGGGCGCATCCACAGCTTGAGCGTGGTGATGAAGCCGGCCGCTGTCGCACTCAACCCGAAGTTGCCTTCGTGCAGATACGCCGAGAAACTGTAGGTGGCCCAGAACACCTGATAGCCGCAGAACACGATGGCGGCAACGAGCCACAGCTCGGGAATCGCCGCAAGTGTTTTCAGGTCAGTCAGCACGCTGCCTTCGCGGTGCTTGGCCGCCTTCACCTGGCCTGCGCGCACAGGCTCCTTCACCAGCGCGAGCAACACGCCCAGCGCGATACAGAAGAACGCGTACAGGTGCACGACCAGCCGGAAGCCTTCGGCTTCGGTGCCGTTGCGTGTTTGCGTAACGTAGGCGAACAGCGAGATGGCGATGGTCGCCAGCAACGCTTCGATCAGGCCGCGGCCGCCATCCAGCAGGCCGAAGAAGCGACCCTGCTCGTCCTGGCTGGCGATGAGGTTCACGCGCTTCATCACGGCAGCCCAGAAGGTGAGCCCGGTCGTCAGGCCCCAGCCGCAGAAGATGATCATCAGCGTGTCGAACGACGGGCCCGTTGCGTAGAGCAACCCGAGCGCGCCGGTGGCAAGCAACGAAAAGCAGATCAGCCAGCGCGGCGACATGCGGTCGGCCAGCCAGCCGCTGGGCAGGTAGCTGATGAAGAAGATGGTACCGAGCGCGGAATACAGATAACCGAGTTGCGCGTCGTCGATGTGGAAGAACGCGAGCATCGTCGGCTGGTACACCTGCCGGAGATACAACATCGGATAGATCGCGCCTGCGGCAATCACCAGCAGCAGCAGTTGCAGATAGCGCTGCGTGCGTGAACTGCTTGATGTGCGTGTATCAGTTGAGGCCCCCAGCGATGGGGCGGTTGTCGACGATTGAGTCGGCATGGTGTCGTCCTCCATCAGACTTCCGATGTGGAGGTCTGCAGATCTTGTTTTGTCGTGATTTGGGGAACGGCGCGCGTGCTGCGGCGCGCGCCGGAAACAGGACGCCCGCCCCGTCAGTACTTCATGACGACGAGGCGCGTTTGCGTGAACTCGAGCATCCCGTGCTTGCCGTCGTCGCCGCCCAGGCCCGAGCGTTTCCAACCCGCGTGGTAGCCCTGGTACGGGTCTGCCGGCGTGCGGTTGACGTACAGCTCACCCGATTCGATCGCGTTCGCAACCTTCATCGCGTTGCGATAGTTCTCGGTGTAGAGCACCGATGCCAGGCCGAACTGGTGGTCGTTCGCCAAGGTGATGGCTTCGTCAATGGTCGAGTAGCGCAACACCGGCAGGATCGGGCCGAATGTTTCCTCCTGCACGATCTCCATGTCCTGGCGGACGCCGGTCAGCAGTGTGGCCGGATAGAAGAAGCCGGCGCCTTCCGGAATGACACCGCCCGTTTCGAGCGTTGCACCGGCGGCAATCGCGCGTTCAACCATGCCGTGAATCTGCATGCGCGCCGAGGCGCTGACGAGCGGCCCCATGCGTGACGGATCGACTGCGCGGTCGCCAATCTGCACAGCCGCCATCTTTTCCTTGAGCAGCGCGACAAAGCGATCGTGCACGCTGTCATGCACGTAAATGCGCTCAATGGCAGTGCAGCGCTGACCGCAGTGCGCCGTCTTTGCCGCGACCAGATCGGCGGCGGCGCGGTCAAGATCGGCATCAGGCTCGATGATCGCGGGCGTCTTGCCGCCCAGCTCGAGCGACGGCCGTGCAATGTTCGCCTTGCAGTAGTCGAGCACCTTGCGGCCGGCGTTCACGCTGCCCGTGAGCGTGATCATGCCGACGGCCGGATGCGTGCACAGCGCCTCGGCAGTGGCGTGGTCCATCGTCAGGATGTTGATCACGCCCGGGGGGAAACCTGCGTCTTCCACAGCCTTCGCAATCTCGAAGGCCGACACCGGCGTGTTGTTGCTCGGGCGCACGACGACCGTGTTGCCGGTGATCAGCGCCGGCGCGACCTTGCGCAGCAGCGTGTAGACGGGGTAGTTGAATGGGATCAGACAGGCGACAACGCCAATAGGCTCGCGCTGCAAGAACAGGTTTTCATCAGGCGTGTCGCTGGGGATGACTTCGCCTTCGATGCGGCGTGCCCATTCTGCGTGATAGCGCGTGATCTGGGCCGCGTAGACGGCTTCGTTTGAGGCGTCTTCGACGCTCTTGCCGGATTCCTGCGCGAGCGCTGCTCCGATTTCCGGAGCGCGTGCGGTCAATGCATCGGCGAGCTTGTGCAGGTAGGCCGCGCGCTCGGTGCTGGGCAGCTTGCGCCATGCCTTCTGCGCGGCCGCGGCCACGTCGACTGCAGCGATGGCTTCGTTGGCCGTAACAGCGTGCACACGGGCAAACGGCGCCTCGGTGGCGGGGTTCTTAACAACGATGAACGTGTCGCTTTCGGAAGCGACGAACTGACCGTTGACGTAGTTGCGTTCGGTACGCATGCAGAGGCTCCTCCGAGTGGACGGGCGGAGCGCTTCGACTGGCGTCCCCCGTTGCTGGACTGGAGCGCATTCTGTGCATGCGACAAACGCACGACAAACGACTTATTCGCGCACGTAACATGCAAAAAACTCATGTTTATCCGCGAATCTTCTGGAAACCCAGACAGTGCAAGGGAGCGCATTCGTGTGCTGCATCACAGCATGGACGTGCGCCCAGCAGCATTTTCCGACTGGTCCTAAAGCCGGGCCCAACTACGGCGGATAAGGGCTTGCCCTTTCAGCGTCGCGACGGCGGTGACGAGGGCTCGAGATGGCGCTTGGCCAACCACACTTCCTGCTGCAACCATTCGCGAAACTGCACGATGTGCGGCAGGTTGGTCTGCTCCGGGCGCGTCACAAACCAATACGATTGATGACCATCCACATGCACGTTGAGCACCTGCATCAACTGGCCTGCCGCAAGCTCGCGGGCGACCATGTGGCGATCGGCAATGGCAATGCCAAGCCCATCGATGGCGGCGCGGATCACGTGGTCAAGCAGGTCGAATTCGTAGCCGCCGCTGGTGTCGACGCCGGTGATGCCGGCCTCCTTCAACCAGTGCTGCCAGGTCAGGTAGCGCTGATCGTCGGTCGCGAGCACATGCAGCAGCGTGAAGCGGTTCAGGTCGATGGGCTCACTGCCCTGCCGCAGCCTCGCATACAGCGCCGGTGAACAGACGGCAATGTGTTGCTCCTGCATCAGCAACACGTTGTCAAAGCCATCCCACTCGCCATCACCAAAGCGGATGGCGCAATCGAGCACGCGTGACTCTCCCAGGCTGTCGTGGATGCGCGTGGTAAGACTGAGCTCGGATTCGGGATAGGCCTCGCATAGCCGCCCCAGGCGCGGCATGAACCAGCGCACAGCAAAGGTCGGCGGCACATTCACGCGCAGCCGGTTCAGGTGCGTTTTCTCCTGCAGGCTGCGCACCGTCAACTCGATCTTGTCGAACGACTGCTGCAGCGCGTGCAGCAGCACGCGGCCGGCCGCCGTCAGCTCCAGCTGATGATGGCGGCGCTCGAGCAGGGATTCACCGAGCTGGCTTTCGAGCTGCCGGACTTGGCGGCTCACCGCGCTTTGCGTCACGTTGAGCAGTTCCGCCGCACGCGTAAAGCTGCCGGTGCGACCGGCCATTTCAAAGGCTTTGAGCGCATTCAGCGCCGGCATCTTGCGTCTCACGGGGCGGGAGCATTCAGTGTCGGAAGGCGTATTGTAGGGTCAGCCCGCGTGCTCGGCATGGGCGATCCCCCCATCGAAGTAGCCGACTGCCGCGCGATGAAGATGGCTGACGGCTGCCAGTCAGTATTTTCAGACACGTCTCAATGCTGAACGGGGGCAAAGCGAATATGGTCTGGCCGCGCCAGTACAGTGGCGATACCAACGACACCGGACGGGACCGCTCAAGTGGCGTGCCACACTGCGGATCGGCAGCCATCAATGCGTGCATCGCGGATGCACCGACCAGCCATCAGGACCTGAGCCCCGCACGAATCCAAACCAAGGGAACACCATGCGACGTTTGCCATCGCTCATCGCCCTGCGATTTTTTGAGGAAACCGCGCAGCACCTGAGCTTCAGCCGCGCGGCAACGTCGCTGTGCGTTACCCAGAGCGCAGTCAGCCGGCAGATCCGGCTGCTGGAGGATGCACTTGGCGCACAGCTCTTCGAGCGTGACCACAAAGGCGTGTCGTTGACCGATGCGGGACAGCGCCTGTTGCCATTCGTGGAGCAGGCATTCGACGCCATCGAACATGGCATCGGCGAAATTGCCGTCGAGCGCCCAGAAACAAAACAGCGCCTCACGGTGTCGCTGCCGCCCACACTTGCGACCCAGTGGTTCTCGCCGCGCCTCGGTACGCTGTCAGAGGCCCAACCGGATGTTGAACTGTCGATCCGCACGACCGCCACGGACGACTGCGATTGCCACATCCGCTTCGGACGCGCAGCACAGACCGGCATGCATTCGGAACTGCTGATGATGGAACGGCACGCCCTGGTCGGCGCACCACGCTTGGCAGATGAGCCGCTGGACAGGCTACTCGCCAGGCTGCCGCCGCTGCACGTGCTGCATGAAGGCAAGCGCCTGACGATGTGGGCGGACTGGTGCGCGCAGGCAGGCATCCCGTTCAAGCGCATGGGCGACGGCATCGAATTTTCAACACTCGAACAAGCGATTCATGCAGCGCGCAAGGGCGCAGGGCTTGCCATCGTCGATGTGAACATGATTGAAGAGGAAATCGGCGAAGGCAGCCTGGTACAGCTCTCGCCGGAGCAAGTGGTCGGGCCATTCGGCTATTGGCTCGACGTTGCGCCGGAGAACGTCGCGGCCGAACATGTGCGCGCGTTCACCGCATGGTTGCGGGAGCAAGTGGCAGAGCGGGCCAGACCGGAAAACGCTCCACCACGTATGTGCTGATGCCTCAGTGGCCCGCCGCCTGGTTGAGCGTCAGGTGCTTCGTCTCGGGTGCCCACGCAATCGACACAATCATTCCAACGAGCAACACACCGGCAAGCGCAAACATCGTCGCCTGAAAGCCGAGCGTCGTGATGCCCACCGGCAGCAGGAACGTGCCGACAGCCGAACCCAGCCGGCTGCACGCAACCGAAAGGCCAACGCCGCTTGCCCGCACTTCCGTCGGAAAGCACTCAGGCGGAAACACGCCAACGAGGTTGCTAAATGCCGACATGGTGAGCGTGAAGATGGCGAACGCGATGATCATGGCAACCGACGCGGTGGACGGCAGCAGCGCCAGCGCCAGCAGCGACACACAGGTCACGGCAAACGAACCGATCAGGAAACCGCGCCGCGACAGCACGATCGTGAGCCAGATGCCGATCAAAGCACCCAACACAAGAAAACCGTTGAGCAGCAGATCCGTGCCAAAGCCTTGTGACAGACCGATCGTCCAGAGGATCGTCGGCAAGAACGTGTAGATCGCGAAGTACGGGATCACCAGGCACATGAAGAACACGCAATTGAAGATCGTGCGGCGAATCAGATCCGGCTGGAACAGGCGCCCGAAACCCGCGTTCTCATGACGTTCACCCACGCCGTCCAGCACCACATTCGGGCCAAAGAGCTTCGTTACGATGTCACGGGCTTCTTTTACGCGGCCCTTGCCGGCAAGCCAGCGCGGCGATTCCGGCGTGCCCATGCGCAGGAGCAGGATGATTGCAGCAGGCAACGCGGCCGAGGCCAGCAACCAGCGCCAGGAATCTGGCGTGGCGTGCGCGTAGACCATGCCGAGCACGTTGGCGATGACGTAGCCCACGGTCCAGATCACACTGAACGAACCCAGCAAAACCCCACGATGCTTGCGCGGCGAGAATTCGGCCAGGATCGCATGGCCAACCGAGAAGTCACCGCCCATCCCGATGCCAATCAGGATACGCAGCAGCAACAGCTCCATCGGTGACGTCACGAAGAACTGCGCTGCCGAAGCGAGGGTGATGATCAGGAAGCTCGTCAGGAAAATCTTCTGACGGCCCATGATGTCGGACAAGCGGCCAAACAGGAGGCTACCCAGGAAGATGCCGATCAGCGCGGAGCTGCCAAGCAGCCCCATCCAGAACGGATCAAGCGGCATCTGCGTGCCCATGGCGCTGAGCGCGTAACCAACAGTACCCAGCACGTAGCCTTCGGTCAGGTGCGCGCCGAACGTCAGTCCAGCAATCTTGATATGGAAGCGGTTCAGCGGCACATCGTCGAGGTTGACCCGACCTTGCGGGCGTTCAACCGCAGATGACTGCGGCATCGCGCCGTCCGCCACATACTGAGCATTCGACTGGCTCATGGCTCCTCCTGAATTCTTATGGGTGATGCGTGGGCGTGGGGCGCCCCGCCAAGGGGAAACGGGCGCCGCGCAGCCAGACAAGGTGCGCGGCGCAATCGCTGGGGAAGCGACTTAACGGCCGAGACCGGCCATCAGCGTGTACTTGAGCTCGACGTACTCGTCGATGCCGTACTTCGAGCCTTCACGGCCGAGGCCGGATTGCTTCACGCCGCCAAAGGGGGCGACCTCGGTGGAGATAATGCCGTCGTTGACGCCAACCATGCCGCTTTCCAGCGCGCCCGAGACACGCCATGCGCGACCGAGGTCACGCGTATAGAAGTACGCGGACAGGCCAAACGGGGTGTCGTTGGCAACGGCAATCGCTTCTTCCTCGGTCTGGAAGCGGAAGCACGCGGCGACCGGGCCGAAGGTTTCCTCTTCCGCGATCAGCATATCGGGCGTCATGCCCGTCAGCACGGTCGGCTCGTAGAACGTGCCGCCGAGCGCGTGACGCTTACCACCCGTAACTGCCGTGGCACCCTTGGCTGTTGCATCGGCAACGTGCACCTCCACCTTGGCGAGTGCTGCCGAGTTGATCAATGGCCCCTGATCGACATCGCCCGTGAGCGCATTGCCCACACGCAGCTTCCTGACCGCCGCCGCCAGCTTCTGTGTGAACGCGTCATACACGCCGTCTTGCACCAGGAAGCGGTTCACACACACGCAAGTCTGTCCGGTGTTGCGGAACTTGGAAGCCATGGCGCCTTCAACCGCAGCATCGAGATCGGCATCGTCAAACACGATGAACGGTGCGTTGCCGCCCAGCTCCAGCGACAGCTTCTTCAGCGTGTCGGCTGACTGCTTGGCAAGCAGCTTGCCCACCCGCGTCGAGCCTGTGAACGACAGCTTGCGCACGACCTCGGACCCGGTAAGCACCGCACCAATGGCCACCGCATCGCCCGACACGACATTGAAAACCCCGGCCGGCACACCTGCACGCTCGGCCAACACGGCCAGCGCGAATGCCGACAGCGGCGTCTCTTCCGACGGCTTGAGCACCATCGTGCAGCCGGCTGCCAGCGCGGGGCCCGCCTTGCGCGTGATCATCGCCAGCGGGAAGTTCCACGGCGTGATGGCCGCCACCACGCCAATCGGCTCACGGGTGACGACAATCTGCGCGTTCGGCTTCGGGCTCGGAATCACGTCGCCGTACATGCGCTTGGCTTCTTCGGCAAACCATTCCAGGAAGCTCGCGGCATACGCCACTTCGCCCTTGGCTTCAGCCAGCGGCTTGCCTTGCTCGCGCGACATCAGCTCAGCCAGCGCATCGCGGTTCTCGAGCATCAGTTCGCCCCAACGCTTGATGCGTGCGCCGCGCTCCTTGGCGGTGAGCGCGCGCCAGGCGGGCAGCGCGCGCTCGGCGGCATCAATGGCCTGCTGGGTTTCGGCAGCGCCACCCTTTGCAACCTGTGCAATGGCCTCGCCCGTTGCAGGGTTCAGCACCGCGTAGGTGGCTGCGCCGCCCTGCGGCTCGTACCACTCGCCACCAATATAGTGGCCGGTCTTGAGAAATTCGCTCATGGTGTCGTGCTCCTTTACTCTGTCGCAAACACGCCTTGCGACGGACGCGCCTCACGCGCGCAGCGCTTGCCGGCCGTGTAGTCGTTGATCAGGTCGCATGGTGTGTAGTTGCGGTCCAACTCGTACAACTCGTCTTCGGTCAGCTTGGTTTCGAGCGCGCCGAGTGCGCTGTCGAACTGCGCAACCGAATCCGCGCCGACCAGCATGCTGGCAATCCCCGGGCGACTGAGCACCCATGCCTGCGCAATCTGCGCGGGCGGCACACCGCGACGCTTGGCCACTCTTGCCACCGATTCCGCAATCGCCAGCGATGCCGGATCGCCATACATCTGCGCGGTAAAGAAATCGGTCTGGTTGCGGGTGGATTTCGGCTCGCAAGTCAGCAGACCGCGTGCCAACGGGCTGAACACCGACACACCAACGCCCTGGTCGATGCAGTACGGCACCATCTCGCGCTCTTCTTCGCGGTAGGCGAGGTTGAGCTGGAGCTGCATGTTGATCGGCTTGTGCCAGCCGTTGCGCTCGCACACTTGCATGATCTTAGCGAACTGCCACGTGTACATGGTCGACACACCGAGGTAACGCGCCTTGCCGGCCTCGACAACGTCATGCATCGCGCGCATGGTTTCCTCAACAGGCGTGTTCACGTCGAAGAAATGCAGCATGTAGACATCGACGTAGTCCATGTCGAGCCGCTTGAGCGACGCATCAATGCCATCGAGGATGTGCTTGCGCGAATGGCCACCCGCATTGGGGTAGTTGCCCATGTCATAGCCAACCTTGGTGGTCACGACCAGCTCTTCACGGCGCGCAAGGCGCTTCAGGATGCGGCCGACAACCTCTTCGCCAACACCGGTCGAGTAGAAATCGGCCAGGTCGATGAAGTTGACACCGGCTTCCAGCGCGTGGCGCACGATCGGCTCGCTTTGCGCCTCATCAAAAATCCACGGCTTCCACTGCGGCGTGCCCATGTTCATCGTGCCCAGGCACAGGCGCGATACCTTCAGGCCGGATTGGCCCAGGCGGACGTATTCCATCTTGGGTCTCCTCAGCCCTTCTTCGGGGTGTAGAACGGATTGGAGACTTCACGCGCGGCGGCAAACACGGCTTCCTTGCGCGGCAGGCCTTCCATGGCGGCGATGATCGCGTTGCGGCAGGCCTTGTAGTTGTTCTCGAACACGGCGTCGAGGTCGTCAGTCTTGGGGTTCACCCAGTTGGCCGACACGACCACCCAGTCGTTCTCCGCTTCCGGCGGCAGCGTGCCGTTTTCCAGCGCTTCGGCAACAGCCTTGGCGATGCCTGCCTGCGAGGCGCCCCATGTAGCGTTGCCATGGAAGTCGCTCTCGATCGGCGCCTTGTTCACGTACAGCGTGAGCGGCTTGGTCGGCACGCCCGGCTGCGCAATGATGACGAACGGTGCATGGCCAGCCGACGGGGTTGCCAGTGCGGTGGAAAACGCCTGGCCGGCAGGACCGTTGCGGGGGCCAACCAGCACGTTGATGTGCGCGAGATTGACACCGGGGCCTTCAAAGCCTTCGCCGATGTAGAGCTGCTTTTGGGTGGAGGAAGTCATTGCAATGTCACGTCCAAGAGGGTTATGCGTGGCCATTGTGTCGGCGCGCGAATCCACCCGGGAAGCGACAAATTTCGATGACGGGGTATGCGGGGGCCGCATATCGGGACTAGCCCCAAGCTGCGGCGCGGCAGAGATTCCGCGGAAGGTATGCGTACCCTCGTGGCGGGCCGGCCGGTCGGGAAAGCGCAGAGTAGCCTTGCCAGATGGGCTCTCATGAGAGAAGGAATGCCAGGCGGCTTCGCGCTGACGTTGCCGCCATGGGCCAGGGCGTAAGTGGTCTTTGCTTCAGTTGCGGTTGTTGTCGTTGAACAGCCGCAAGAACGCCTGTGACAGCGGCACTCCGGTATCAACGAAGATGGAACATGAAGTCATGCGTCGTCGACATAACACAAGCCTCATCCGGTGCCGCACCGGCATCGCGCATCACAAGTACGAATGCATAGCCCGACACCGAGGCTCAAGCGTGCTGCGCTCGGCCCTGCTCCAGGCTGGACACAATCAACTTCTCATACACGCTGTACTGACCTGAAGGCAGCACTGGCCGCAGCGTCTCCAGGCATTTCTCTGTGCCGTACAGGCGCTGCGCAACCCAGCCAACGAGGTAGAGCGCAGCAAGACACCCGCCAGCCGTGGCGACATTGCCATCGTTCACGAATGGCCGCTCGTCGGGTTCCACACCTTCTGCACGCAGCGCCTCACGCGCGTCAGGATGCGTCGTCGCCAGGGGATGCGCAAGCAGGCCAAGCCGCGCAAGAATGAGCGCCCCCCCGCAGATGGAGCCGATCAACTGGCGACTCGGGTCCAGCTGAAATGCGCCCATGAAGGCGGCATCCGACATGGCGGCAGGTACGCCCTCCTTGCCGCTGGAGAAGAGCACGACATCGGCCCGGCTGGCCTCTTCAAGCCGGCCATGCGTCGGAATCAGCAGACCATGGGCCGATCGGAGTTCCGGTTGCTTACCCAGAATCCGAACTTGCCAATCCTTCCTGTTGCGACCCAGAATGTCCCACATCAGGAACAGGTCGATGTCGGTGAATTGCTCAAAGGCGATCAGTGCGATTTGCTTCATTGGCGGCTCCAGAATTGAAGCCGCAGTCTAGAGACGCCGGCACGGCCATACACAGTCTGTACGTTATCGTTACCCCCACCCATGCTGACGCGAGATCAATGGATTGCCGCCGCACTCGATGCGCTTGACCACGAGGGCTACTCCGGCGTGTCTGCCGAGCGCCTGGCCCGGCGCCTGAAAGTGACGCGCGGCTCGTTCTATCACCACTTCCGCAGTCGCGAAGCCTTTGTCCGCTCCGTGCTCGCGCAATGGGAGCAGGACTACACCGAGCGGATGCTCGCCCATGCGGCGGAAGGTCTCACCCTGGAAGATGTGCTCACGCGCTATCTGGCGGTGGCCGCCGACAAGCACCCGCAGCGGGAGATCGCGATTCGGGCATGGGCACGCCGGGACCGCGTGGTCGCTGAGTACCAAGAGCGGGTCGACCGCACCCGATTGTCATTCGCCATCTCGACCTGCCGCGCGAGGATGGACAACCCTGTCGACGCAGAGATCGTGGCACGCTTCGCACACCTGTGGCTCATCGGCGGACAGCAATCGGGGGAGCGTAACCAGCCGGCGTCGTTTGCGCAGCTTGCTCAGATGGCGATTGCGCGGCTGCGGAGCGGCGGACTTCCGCATCGACTCCCTGTGTAGGAGATGCTGCATGGATTCCCACTCCACAACAACGGATGAGCTGGTGCTGCAGGAAGCGCACGCAGGCGTCGTCACCCTCACCCTGAACCGCCCGCTGCAATTCAACGCACTGTCTGAAGCCATGCTGGATGCTTTGCAGCGCGCCCTTGACGACGTGGCGACAGACAACGGCGTACGTTGCGTGGTGCTCGCCGCCGCAGGCAAGGCGTTTTGCGCCGGACACGATTTGCGCGAAATGCGCGGCACACCGCAGCTCGCCTACTACCAGGCGCTGTTTGCGCGCTGCAGCGTGGTAATGCAGGCCATCCAGGCACTGCCGGTGCCGGTCATCGCGCGGGTGCATGGCATTGCCACTGCGGCGGGCTGCCAGCTCGTTGCCAGTTGTGACCTGGCGATTGCGTCCGACGCGGCACGGTTTGCAGTATCAGGCATCAATGTTGGCCTGTTCTGCTCAACGCCTGCCGTAGCGCTGTCGCGCAACGTCTCGGCCAAGCGCGCATTCGACATGCTGGTAACGGGCCGCTTCATCGACGCGGCCACGGCTGCCGACTGGGGCCTCATCAACGAGGCCGTGCCTGACGCGGCGCTTGACGAGGCCATCGCGCGCAAGGTGGCCGACATCCTGTCAAAGAGCCCCGCCGCCATCCGCTATGGCAAAGCGATGTTCTATCGGCAGCGGCAGATGGCACTGAGCGACGCCTATGCCTACGCCGGCGATGTCATGGCGCGCAACATGATGGAAGAGGATGCCGGCGAAGGGATTGACGCGTTTCTGGAGAAGCGGCCGGCCACGTGGCAGCGGTGAGCGGATTCAGTTTTGCACCTGAATCCCCGCACCGCCTGTGCCTCAATGCCGGGGATCGCAGATCGAACAGGGGCGTTTCTTCAGAAGGAACGGTTCGGTCTCGGCTTAAGTGTGGGCGATGGTCTTACCTGCCCAGCGGATGAAAAACCCCTTGGTGGATGGCCTCGCGAGCAAGCCGGCTGCAGTCAGCACCCGTGATTTCCACATTCGATCCGTGCGAGTTTTGCTATCCTTTCTTGCGGCGTATCGCGCTGTGCGATACGCTAAAACCTTGCTGGCCCATTCACCTACTTCTGAATACTCCTATGGCAACCAAAGCTAAAACAGCAGCAAAGAAAGCAGCACCGAAGAAGGCCGCGCCGGCAAAGAAGCCTGCCGCCACCACGGCATCGGTCAAACCGTTGAAGAACACGTTCACCAAATCGAGCCTGGTGACCCATCTGGCCGAACAGGCACAGGTTGACGCCAAGGCGGTGAAGGCGGTTCTGCTGCATCTGGAAAACACCATCACAGGCGCACTGCACAAGAAGGGCGCCGGCGAGTTCACGCTGCCGGGCCTGTTCAAGGTGACGTCCGTGAAGGTTCCGGCAACCAAGCGCCGCTTTGGCAAGAACCCCTTTACTGGTTTGGAGCAGTGGTTCGAAGCGAAGCCGGCATCGGTGCGCGTGAAAGTCCGCGCCCTGAAGAAGGTCAAGGATGCGGCCCTGAACGGGTAACACGCCGCAACAGGAATACAGGGGGCTTCGGCCCCCTTTTTTCATGCTGCGCCGGAGCGCACAAGCCCTGCCATACACTCAACACGCTAAATCGTCCGGTATCTCCACCTGATCAAGGAACATTTAAGTGACGCCATTCACATCTGCCTGGTTGCGCCGAGTGGCCCAGCTATCCGTGGTTTTGAATATGGCGCTCGGAAGCGCAACACTAGCCGTGGCGGCGCGATCAGCAGAGCCGACAACCGCGGAAGCATCTGAAAAGCAATGTGAGGCCGTCATTGATGGCGATATTCAACGCTTGCGCGCATTGAACGAACCGCTGCAGCCTTTCCTCAAGTGCCCGCATACCGTATTCACGCAGGCGAGCATCGCCACCGAAAACCTCCGGCAGGAGGATTGGCTAGCGTTCCGTGATCTTGCCCGCCCGGAAGACCGGGCAGAACTGAATAACATGCGCCTGGATTTCTTTATCGGTCTGGCGCCAAACCAGCTGCATGTGAAGCCGGTCTTGCGCGGGATCGAGTTGCTGCTTGACGACGGCGCCGCGCCAACGCGAGACGGCAAGTACGCCTGGGGAGAAGTTGGGCGCCTTCTGCAAGTGCTTGGTAACGGCCGCGTCACGCCTGAAGAATCAGCGCAAGTGGCTCACCTCTTTCTCGATCGCCTGCTCGACAAGGCGCCTGCGGAGCAGACGGCAGATCTATCGTCACTCTGGTCGGGCATTGTCGATTTACCGGAACCGCAGCGAGGGGAAGCCCTGCAACGGCTGAAAGCAAAGTTCAGCCAGTTCACCCCAAGCCGCGATGCATGGCAGCGCGATCCTGGGGTTACCTATCCGCTCAGAAGCGCGGATATTACGGTTGCCATCCGCAAGCGCGCGCCCATCGACGTCGTGCGCGACCTGCTTGACCTGCGAGAGCCTGCCCCGCCCGAGATGGCCGCCTGGGATGCCGCCATCCATGCCGGCCGCCTGGACATCGTCGAAACCTTGATCCAACGCGGCTATGCGCTTCCCGTGCAACGCCACGCAACCGGCGTCTGGACATCGCCGCTGATGAGCAGCGCCCAGGTTGCCATCAAGGGAGATACCCGTGCGCTGGAGATGCTGATCGGCATGTCGCCGCAGCCGCTGATTCCGGATGAGGTCAACCAGCGCATGAAAACCGTGCTGTTTGAGGCGTTGAATAAGATTCACGAAGTCCAGCTCCGGCATATCAATGACCAGCTGAACGCGATGTCGCCGTCGAGCCGTCTTGTTGATATCAACGCGCGGGATCCTCGTGGCTATAGCTTACTGGTCCGCGCCGCGGCCTATGGCGACCTGCCGTTGACGAAATCACTTCTGGAGGCGGGCGCGGACCCAAATGCCAAATCCCCCGCAGGCTTCACCGCACTTGCCTACGCACGCTGCCATGGGCACCCGGATGTTGCACAACTTCTGCAGCAGAAAAGTCACTCAGCCCAAACGGACGACTGCCCGCGCTGAGTACCGGCA
This sequence comes from Ralstonia flaminis, assembly GCF_958415495.1. Taxonomy (NCBI): domain Bacteria; kingdom Pseudomonadati; phylum Pseudomonadota; class Betaproteobacteria; order Burkholderiales; family Burkholderiaceae; genus Ralstonia; species Ralstonia flaminis. Next base: position 46,588 of record NZ_CATZLL010000023.1, read on the forward strand.
CAGCCAACGTCAACCGCACTAGCGTGCCTGCACAGCTTCGGACTCCACGCGATCAGGTTGGAACGGTCTGGCATCCAACCGGCGGAAGATCAACGCAGACAGCACCGTCACCAAGCCCATGGTGAGGAAGGCGAGCTGGTAAGCCGGAGCGGCCACGCCGAGCTTCACCGAGAAAAGACTGACGAGCCCGCCGCCAATCGTCACCCCCAGGCCGATCGCCAGCATCTGCACCATCGAAAACAAGCTGTTGCCGCTGCCAGCATCCTGGTGGGACAGCCCCTTGAGCGTGATGCTGTTCATGGCGGCAAACTGCATTGAATTCGCCCACCCGAAAATCGACAGTTGCAGGATCGACAGCGCCAGCGGCCAGCCCGGCGACATGGCCGCAAACGATGCAATGGATACACCGACGATCAACGTGTTGATCAGCAGGAATCCGTCATACCCGAACCGGTTCACAAGGGGCACGACCCAGCGCTTGGCAAGCATGCCCGCAATGGCAATCGGCAACAGCAGCAACCCCGAATGGAACGGCGAATAGCCAAGCTGCAACTGAAACAGCAGCGGAAGCAGAAACGGCACAGCGCCCGAGCCAATCCGGCAGAACAGGTTGCCGATCAGGCCAACACTGAAGTTGGGCTCCCGGAACAGCGATAGCCGGAACAGCGGAGAGACACGCCGCCTTGCATGCGGGATATAGAGCAGTGCACTGACGAGACTGACGGCAACGAGTAGCGCACTCCACGGGCTATCCGCGCCGCTCTCCAACGCCAGTGAAAACGTCACCATGCACATCGACAGCAGACCGCAGCCGATCCAGTCGAATGGCGCCACCGCGTTGGATGCGTCCTGCGGCAGATAGCGTCGTACCGCGAGCAGGCCCACCAGACCGACCGGCACATTGATCAGAAAAATCCAGTGCCAAGAGGCATCCTGCACGAGCCATCCGCCCAGCGCCGGCCCCAGGAGCGGCCCCACCTGCCCGGCCACCGACACGAAAGCCAGTGCCGCGATGTACTGCTCGCCCGGAATATTGCGCAACACCGCCAGCCGGCCAACCGGCAGCAGCATGGAGCCCCCAATACCCTGCAAAACGCGGGCGATGACGAGTTGCGGCAGCGTGTGGGCCGTGGCACAGAACACTGAGCCGATCACGAAAATCAGGATGGCGCTGAAATAGACGCGACGCGTGCCGAACTTGTCAGCCAGCCAACCCGACGCCGGCGTCAGCAGCGCCATGGTCAGCGTATAAGCCACCACGACCGATTTGAGGTCGAGCGGTTTCTCGCCCAGGCTGTGCGCCATCGAGGGCAGCGCGGTATTGACGATCGTCGTGTCCAGCGCCTGCATGAAGAAGCCTGCAAAGACGATCCACAGCATGGCCTTCTGAGACACATCCTGTTTGGCGACGGCGGAAGAAGCGGTGTGCATGCGCAATCCTGGGAGTACCTGCCCAGAACGTTCCGGACAACACCCGCAATGCTACGCATGGTTGACCAATCGGGAACCCCTCTGGAGACGTTGACTGTCATCGGAAAATCCGATGACAATGCGCCATGCTCAATCCCGTATGGATTCAGACCTTCGCCACCGTGGCCGCGGCACGCAGCTTTACCGATGCCGGGCGCCAGCTTGGCTTGTCGCAATCGTCGGTCAGCGATCACATCCGCCGCCTGGAACAGAGCGTGAACCGACGGCTGTTTGTGCGCGACACGCACTCCCTATCACTGACGCCCGATGGCGAGGCGCTGCTCGTCCACGCAAGGCTGATCCTCGAATCGCTGGCGCGCGCCGAGCTGCAGTTCAGCGCGCCTCGGCTACAGGGGCGCGTTCGGCTGGGAACATCGGAGGACCTGGCCTCCGGGCCACTGCCCAATCTGCTGGCGGCATTCCGTGCCACGCACCCGGACGTCGAGCTTGAGATCACGATGGGGATGACCAGCAAGCTTTACGAGGGCATTGAAGACGGCTCGCTCGACCTGATCATCGGCAAGCGCCGCGAAGGCGGGCGGCGCGGTGTACCGCTGTTCCGTGGTCAGCTCGAATGGCTGGCGCGGCCCGGCACCGCAGTCGATGTGGGTCAGCCGCTGCCGCTCATCCTCGTCAATGAGCCGAGCGTGACCCGCTCGGTGGTGCTGGACACACTGGCGGCGGCAGGCTGGCTCTGGCGCGTGGTGTGCACCAGCAGCAGCCATTCCGGCTGCATTGCCGCAGCACGCGGCGGCCTAGGCATTACGGTGCGTGCGCAAGACCTGACCGGGGGCGGACTGGTGCCGCCCGTCAACGTCGATGCGCTGCCGCCCCTGCCGGCAATCGAATTCATCACGCTGTCGGCGCGGCGGCTGACCAAGCCTGCGGAAACGCTCCTGCAGCTCATCCGCAAGAGTGACCTGCGCGCAGGGCGGGCGGACTGAAAGCGAAAGGCGGAATACCGCCAGGACGACAGCAAGCGGTAAAGGGTAAGGCGATCGACGCCCACCGCGGAGTGCAAGGCGGCACCTCTCCCCTGCAAATGGCCGATGGAACGTAATTTGGCCGCGCGATGGGCTCACGACCATGCTGCTCCATCTGCAAGGCCAGCCAGCTACCCGGGGTGGTTGATCTCCATCAGAATGCAGGTTTCAAATCGCGTGGGTTGTCCCTCGCGCCCCCGGAGACTTCATGAATGCTCCCGCAGGAACCGCCGGCTATGGCAGCCGTGCGACTGAGTTGGTTGCGCAGTATGAAAGCATTGCGTTTGAGGCGGTTCACCGAGATGTCATCCACCTCTTTCCGCAACATGAAGCCGATGTGCTCGACATCGGTGCCGGCTCCGGCCGCGATGCTGCCGCACTGGCTGCACGCGGGCATCGCGTCGTCGCGGTCGAGCCAACACCGGAGTTACGTCAAGAAGGAAAGCGGCTGCATCCGTTGCCCAATCTTGAATGGGTGGACGATCACCTGCCGATGCTGCGTGTGATGCGCAACAGCGCGCGGCGCTTTGATCTCATCCTGCTCACCGCGGTCTGGATGCACCTTGACGAAACGGAGCGGAAGGTTGCAATGTCTGCCGTGGCCGGATTGGTGCGCGCTGGTGGCGTAATCGTCATGTCGCTTCGGCACGGTCCGGTTCCGGAGGGGCGGCGAATGTTCGATGTGTCCGCAGACGAGACGATCGCTCTTGGTCGACAAGCCGGCTTGCAAGAACATCACCGCAGCACGCGCGAAGACATGCTTGGCCGGGGTGATGTGACGTGGAGTTTCCTCGCCCTGAAGCGGGAATCCTGAATTACCGCAGCCGGCATGACGCCATGCCCTTCCTCAGGCATGGCACGTCTGCGGATACCCTGTTGGACGTCTACACGGAGGCAAACCGATGGCACGCGTTCGAGTTGCAGGCTTCACCATCTCGCTCGACGGATATGGAGCGGGTCCGCATCAAGACATCAACAATCCGCTCGGCGTTGGCGGGATCGAACTGCACCAGTGGCTGATCCCGACACGCACATTCCAGCAGGCCCTGTTCGGCAGGGACGGCGGTACGACCGGGGTGGACGATGATTTCGCTGCCCGTAGCTTTCAGAATGTCGGCGCCTGGATTCTCGGGCGGAACATGTTCGGCCCCATTCGCGGGGACTGGCCAGACATGAATTGGAAAGGCTGGTGGGGAGACAGCCCGCCGTATCACGTTCCGGTGTTCGTCCTGACCCACCATGCTCGCCCCTCTATTGAGATGGAGGGCGGCACGACGTTCCACTTCGTCACAGGAGGCATTCGCGAGGCGCTTGACCGTGCACGTGAGGCTGCTGCCGGAAAGGATGTGCGGATCGGTGGTGGACCGAACACCATCCGGCAGTATCTTCGTGAGGGTCTGATTGACGAACTGCACATTGCGATCTCGCCTGTCCTGCTCGGCCAGGGGGAGCCGCTGTTCGAAGGGCTGGACTTGCGGGCGCTGGGGTACGCATGCGTTCAATCTGTCGCGTCGGAGAAGGCCACGCATGTCGTCCTGCAGCGCCAGGCGCGGGCGGACGCTAGCGCTTGAGGCTTCTCCGATCTGACGGCGTCATCCGAACCTCGGGGGCCGGAAACGATTTTCATGACCACGCTCGGCCTACGCATGGATGGCCGAGCGCGCCGTTGGCAACAGCCGGTGCGTCTCGGTCGACCGAATCGGCCACTGCGCCAACTGCGGGGCAATCTCACGCGCCCATAGATTCGAGCGGCCGAATGCCTCAAACCGTGCGAGGTCGGGAAACACGGCAACGCCCACCAGCACGTGCTCGCTTGCACGCACGGGCAATCGGGGGAAGTTGTTCTCACGGGGCTCTGTGGTGTACCAGCCCTGAGCGCCCGCGCCACCGACGTTGAGAACGTAGGTCATGCGTTCGCGGCAGAACGCCAGAAGCTCTGTTGACGCCGGCGCCTCCAGATAGAAGACCGTGATGTCGACAAACCCTGGCGGGATCGCCACCGCATCACGACTCGCGCGGTGCATCACATCCGTGGGCAGGTGTGCGCCCTCCCAGGCGGGGCGCAGCAACAGTACGTTGTCCGAATCCAGCATCGTGGCGTTGGCCGCCTCGGCATGCGCCTGCCAGGTGGCGCCGCCATAGAAGGCCTGCAGGCCGCTCAGACGGGTCTGCATGCTCTCAAACCCACGCAGCCAGACAAACAGATCCGGATGATCCAGGTCGCGGAACTGTCCCATGATCGTCATCCCGACCGCTTCCTGCGGCTCGACCAGCTCACGATCAAAGAGGTCAATCAACGCATCGCGCTTGTTGGGGCGAAGCGTGTATTGGCGCAGCTCGATCACCTCCAGTTGCCTGTCTTGAATGCTCGCGTTCATGTTTGACCTTTGCTTGGGGGAATGCACCCACGATATGTCCATTAACATGACACCTCATGTCATGTATTTGAGGTCGTAGGACATTCATGAAAGCGAGCCGGCTGCTGTCGATCATGATGCTGCTGCAAGCGCGCGGGCGGATGACTGCACCGGCACTGGCTGAAGCACTGGAGGTTTCCGAACGCACGATCCTGCGGGATATCGATCAGCTCTCCACTGCCGGCGTGCCCATCTGGGGAGACCGCGGTCGCAACGGCGGCTTTCAGCTGCGTGAGGGTTGGCGCACCGACCTCACCGGCCTTACCCAGCAGGAAGCGCACGCGCTGTTTCTGGCAGGTTTACCCGGCCCAGCAACGGAGCTTGGCCTGGACGACATGGCGACCTCCGCGCGGCGGAAGATGATTGCAAGCCTGGCCCCAGACTCGCGCGAGCACGCGGATCGCGTCGCCAGCCGGCTGCATATCGATACGGTGGATTGGTACCGCGCACAGGAAACGCCGGTGTTCCTGCGTGAAGTGGCCGACGCGGTGTGGAGCGCGCACCGTATCGAAGTGAAGTACGAAAGTTGGCGCGGCGTATCCAATCGCGAACTTGAACCGCTCGGCCTGGTGCTCAAAGGCGGGGCCTGGTACCTGGTTGCCAAAGTGGTGGGCAAGCCCAGCCCATTGACCTTCCGGCTCGCGAAGATCGTCGAACTCAAGCCCTCGCGCCGCCGCTTCAAGCGGCCCGCACGGTTTGATCTGGCCAGGCACTGGCATGACGCCATGCACCGGTACGAAACCGATCTCTATCGGTTGACGGCGCACATTGCTGTCTCGCCGCGTGGCGAGAACTGGCTCATCAACGCGCGCGTCAAGACGATGCCTGTCGCGCAGGATGCCGGGCATGCCGAGGTGCCATCCGGCTGGAAGGCGTGTCTGATGCCCATCGAATCCATCGAGCACGGTGCGCGAAAGTTGCTGGGATACGGCGCCCACGTAAAGATACTGGGGCCGCAGGAACTCAAGCATCAGTTGATGGAAGAGCTGCTGCAGTTGAAGGCGCTCTATAAGAAGTAAGCCCGCGCAGCTACGCCAGCGCACCTCCACACAGTCCCCAACGGTCGTCGCTCGCGCTATCCAAGCCCCCATCTCCGGCGACTGAAAGCCCGTTTCACATTGCGAAATTCGTCTGGAATTTCCGCGCCACCTCGTTTTCGCTCCGCGAAAACACTTTCCGCATTGCAAAAAACAGTACGTAACCCGTTGAAAAATAACCATAAACAAAGTCTTATGTCTTATATAAGACCTTGTTGCGACGCATCAAGGCAGCACTACAATTTGGTCATGCGGTTCGCTTCGAGTTTCGACAAACGTGGCGACACACCCACCCAGTTACTCAAACACGTTTTGCCCTTAGGAGAGACACATGGCCCAGTACCAAGACGACATCAAGGCAGTTGCCGGTTTGAAAGAAACCCACGGCAGCGCATGGAATGCGATCAACCCCGAGTACGCAGCCCGCATGCGTGCGCAGAACAAGTTCAAGACGGGTCTGGACATCGCCAAGTACACCGCCAAGATCATGCGCGCCGACATGGCTGCCTACGACGCTGATCCGGCCAAGTACACCCAGTCGCTGGGCTGCTGGCACGGCTTCATCGGTCAGCAGAAGATGATCTCCATCAAGAAGCACTTCAACAGCACCGAGCGCCGCTATCTGTACCTGTCGGGCTGGATGGTCGCTGCGCTGCGCTCGGAGTTCGGCCCGCTGCCGGACCAGTCGATGCACGAGAAGACCTCGGTCAGCGCACTGATCCGCGAGCTGTACACCTTCCTGCGCCAAGCGGATGCCCGTGAACTGGGCGGCCTGTTCCGCGAGCTGGACGCCGCCAAGGATGCCGCTACCAAGGCCGCCATCCAGCAGAAGATCGACAACCACGTGACGCACGTGGTGCCCATCATTGCCGACATCGACGCTGGTTTCGGCAATGCTGAAGCCACCTACCTGCTGGCCAAGCAGTTCATCGAAGCCGGTGCATGCTGCATCCAGATCGAAAACCAAGTGTCGGACGAGAAGCAGTGCGGCCACCAAGACGGCAAGGTCACCGTGCCGCACGAGGACTTCCTGGCCAAGATCCGCGCGATCCGCTACGCGTTCCTGGAGCTGGGCGTGGACGACGGCATCATCGTGGCCCGTACTGACTCGCTGGGCGCCGGCCTGACCAAGCAGATCGCCGTGACCAAGGAGCCGGGCGACCTGGGCGACCAATACAACGCGTTCCTCGACTGCGAAGAGCTGTCGGCAGATCAACTGGGCAACGGTGACGTGGTCATCAAGCGCGACGGCAAGCTGCTGCGCCCCAAGCGCCTGCCGAGCAACCTGTTCCAGTTCCGCGCTGGCACGGGCGAAGCACGCTGCGTGCTGGATTGCATCACCTCGCTGCAAAACGGCGCCGACCTGCTGTGGATCGAAACCGAGAAGCCGCACATCGCGCAGATCGGCGGCATGGTGAAAGAGATCCGCAAGGTCATCCCGAACGCCAAGCTGGTGTACAACAACAGCCCGTCGTTCAACTGGACGCTGAACTTCCGTCAGCAGGTGTATGACGCAATGAAGGAAGCCGGCAAGGATGTGTCGGCCTACGAGCGCGGCGCGCTGATGAGCCCGGAATACGACGACACCGAACTGGCCAAGATCGCTGACGAGAAGATCCGCACCTTCCAGGCCGACGCATCGCGCGAAGCCGGTATCTTCCACCACCTGATCACGCTGCCGACGTACCACACCGCCGCGCTGTCGACCGACAACCTGGCCAAGGAATACTTCGGCGACCAAGGCATGCTGGGTTATGTGGCTGGCGTGCAGCGCAAGGAAATCCGTCAAGGCATCGCCTGCGTCAAGCACCAGAACATGTCGGGCTCGGACATCGGCGATGACCACAAGGAATACTTCAGCGGCGAAGCAGCGCTGAAGGCTGCCGGTAAGGACAACACGATGAATCAGTTCCACTGATACGGGTCTTGCCTCAAGCAAAACGCCAACCCTAGGGTTGGCGTTTTTTTTTGGAGGCGCCGAGAAGACTCACCAGCCGGAGCACCCTACGACAGCAAGCGCGCGTGTAGGCCTGCCTGAGCGAAAGCATTCAATAGCAAATGCCGGTAGCCGTAGAGTTGGCATTGATGGTGGGTGTATTGAAATTGACGATATGCGGAGCCCCACTCGCGCAGGCCATCACCCAGGCTTTCTGATTTTGCACGGCGGTGCCCAGAAGGATGTCCGTCTGCCCAGGGCTCAACGAGTCAGCACCTTGCTCATACACATAACCGGTTGGGCTGTAGGAGGCTGAATGGCCCTGGCAGACAAATAGCGAACCCGTTGAGCTGGGCGCCGTTGCGTAGAGGTTGCAGAAGGAATAGCCAATTCTGGCGTTGCAGGTATTCGTCACGGTAATCGAGCCCTGTGCGTTGGTGCCCATGCGCAAGCAATTGACGGCGCTCGTGCCGGAATTGGTGCTGATGCTGCCGCTACTGCCACCGCTGCTGCCGCCGTTGTTTCCGCCCCCATTGCCCGGCGTGCCGCCGTTGGAACCCGCCCCCACGTAGACGTAAAGGCCTGCGTGGTCGCCGCCCGCGCAGTTACTGTAGGCAAAACCGTAGCCCGTTGTCGTGCTCGGGTTGACGGTCACGTTCAGGCCCTTGGCAAACGTCTGCGCATTGGTGAACCAATCCGCTTGCGTCACGCCCGTGCTGCAACTTGCGCTGAGTACGACGTTGGTCCCGGCCGGCAATGGACTGTTTGCCGTGGATGCCGGAGACGCAGACACCGTGCATTGCGGCTTGACGGCACTGCAGCTTGCGCCATCGCCGGTGAGGGAACCTCCAGACCCGGATGCATTGCTGCCACGACTTCCATCATCGCCACCGCCGCATGCGGCGATCATCAGAGCGGCGCTTGCGCATAAGAGCAAGGTCGCCAGCCGGTTGGTGCGTTTCATTGTGATCTCTCCCTGTTTTGAACATGACCTGAGCCGTAGAAAGGGGGATCGCTCAGGTAGGCGCAGAAATAACAAACCGGGTGGGCGCAAACATCCCCAAATTTAGGGGCACAGCGGGACAGGGAAAGACGTTGATAAGGAAGACGCTTCCTGAAAGGCCGGCACTTGATCGGTATTGCAGACCTTGCCGTGTGCCCGCCCACCCTCAACGGTGGGCGGCTCCCCTACTCAACCAGTTAGAGGGCAAGACGATGGCATTACTGATTCAAGCTATTCCCTTCTCTTGCGGACGCTGCTCCGCGTATTTCCCTTCCCCGCCTTGTACAGATCGCACGCTATTTGCGGAGGTGCACGATGGCGCTTGAACGTAACCGAGACTATCTGCAAGGTGCGCTGGCAGCTCGCGATTTTCTGCGGCGGACGCAGGCGGGGTTGAAGCTGCATCGGCAGTTTGAGCCGAGGGTGTTTCGGTGGGAGTTTCAGAGTTACGCCTGCGAAAAATCGGCGGAGTACCACGCGGGGCTTTTGGATGGGATTGGGGTGTATCTGCTCACCACGTTGGAGGGGGTGCTGGTGGAGTTGTATCGGTGGGAGTTGTTGGGGGCGTTGGAGCGGGGGCGGGGTAAATAAGAAGGTGTAGTTGCGTTCCGCTGGGATGGGCGGGGAAACTTACGGCGAGGCATCACTCACCACATTCGACTTGGCCAGCAGAGACTGATTTTGTACATCTTGTACAGCATCCCGCTTCTTCTATATGGCATTCCTTTTGCCGTCGCGCTGCTCATGCCGGGACGCAAATCCCTGCTTGGCCTTGCGGTGCTGATCGGGGTGCCGGCAATTTGGTTGTCAATTCTCGCGTCGAACGAACTTAACGATCCTGATACCAACGGTGGTTTGGGTGCAGTCATTGGCGCCGCGTTGATCTGGTACGCCAGCGCCGGCCTTTGGGCTGGGATCGTAACGCGCACAATACTGCTATGGATGCGTCGGTTCAATGCGGGTTGGGTGGCATGGCATGCTGTGGCGATCTGCGGTCTGGTTGCGCTACCTGCCGTACTGACGGTGTCGCAATACTGGCGCAAATGGTAAGCACCGAACAACGCAACCTCGGCGATCGATACCTCAAAGTCGATCATGCCGGCGAGCACGGCGCCATCTGCATATACACGGGCCAGATCGCGATAGCTCGACTCTTCTTTCCCGACCTCGTCCCCGAACTCATCCAATTTCGCTCGGACGAGCGCAATCACAGGGCGATCTTCGGTGCAGAGCTAGAGCGCAGGGGCCTACGTCGTTGCAGAAGTTACTGGCTGTGCGGTGCAGGTGGACTTGCGCTTGGCGTGCTTACCGGGCTACTGGGACGCACAGCGGTTTCTGCAACGACCGTTGCTGTAGAAAGCGTTGTGCTCAGGCATTTGGAACAGCAGCTTGCAGCGTTGACCAGGCAGCCGCTTCCGCAATCTCCGCCATTGTTTCGGAAGAACGACGGCACCACGACGATGCGGCTGACCGCATAACAAATGGAAACGTGTGGACGGGTGTTCTGACGCCTATCGTGTCTGGCGCTACAGAGGCCGTCATTTGGCTTGGTATGCGGTTGTAACCGCGGAGGGGATACTTGTTGTCAGCCTTGGGGTTTCTCCTGCTTTGTCTGTGCTACCTCAGCCCGTTCATGCTCCCGCCACTCGTGTTGGGATGGGGCCGGCGGCTTGAGGTGAGCATCTGGCTGTTCGTTGCCGCATCTGTCGTCCTGAGAATCACCACTTGGTATGACGCGTGTCAGATTGACGCAAAAGACTACCCAGACAATACATCGCTCGGGTCTTGGTATTGGATCCTGCTCATTGGGTGGTTTGGCCTGGGACTTGGACTGGCTCTAAGAGTCGTGATCATGTTTTTCCTTTCATACCTCGGTTATCACGATAAGGACGAGTATGGGAATCTTGAAAATTTCAAGAAATGGCTCGTCGGAAGGAAGCCGGCCAAACTCTCTTTCGCATCGAAAGTGCTCCTGATGTGGCCAATTGCGGCGGGTGCGATCAGCTTGCTGACAACGCAAGGCCGCTATAACAATGGGCCATACTTCTTTGGTCTGTTTCACTCACTCACTGAAATGGCACCGCTAATCTTGATGGGGATTGCACTGGGTATTGCCTTCTGCAGTGCGCCAATCAGATGGGCCCTATTCAGTGCTCTGCCGGCCGTGCTGTTCCAGCTCTATTTCTTCTGGACCGATATGGATCCATTTGGTCCAATGTGGAGCACGATATGTGTCCACCTCGGAGCAACCCTCACCCTCATACTCATACCCGCTTATGTGGCAGGGCGTTTGCGCTATCGGCAACCGCTCACTAAATCCATTCCAATCCAACGTTAAAGACGCTGTATCGACGGGCCGCGAAACTTGATCCAGTAAAAGACTGCAGTAATTCCATTCAGCAATACAGATAGATACGTGGACAACCAGAGTCGTACTACAGCCCTCTATCCCCTACACCACCATCTCCGTCCAACTCACTGCCTCTTTACGTCCAATAACCGACTGCACCTGCTGCCCCCCCCCGGCAGGTACGGTAGCTGCTCCGCACGCAGCCGGTGATGTTCTGCGCGGCTGTTGGGCTGCTGCCGGTTTCATGGACACCTTGTTAAGGTGGAAAATGAAACTGGAGGTGGTTTATGGGAACGAGGCGGCAATTTAGCCGGGAGTTCAAGCTTGAG
>NZ_CATZLL010000024.1:0-51091 GCF_958415495.1 Ralstonia flaminis
CCATCAGCACGTGGCCCGATACGTCATTGACGAACGTGCGGTTGTTCTGCCACTTGGTCGAATCGGTGATACCGACCAGGTTGCCGTTGACGTCGTAGCTGCTGGTGGTCGTGCCCGGGTCCATCTTGGTGCTGGTGCCCGAGACCGTGCTTTGCTTGTAGCCTTCGAAGCGCTGCAGACCGTAGGTGTACGTGTTGGTGTAACCGCCGTCGTAGTCCGTGACCGCGTACTGCAGCACGTTGCCGGCCGCGTCGTAGCTGTTGTAGTGGATGTCTGCCTTGAGCGCGCCGTCGCTCTTGAGCGTGCGCTGGTGCAGCAGGCGGCCGTTGGCGTCGTACTGGTTGGAGCGCACTTCCAGGCCGTTGGTCTGGTCTTGCGGCACGCCTTCGTTGAGCTTGGCGGCGTAGCCGGTGGGCAGGTTGCCCGAGCCGGTGCGCGTGACACGGCCCGCGCCGTCGTACGAGCGGTGGTCGATCTGTACGCCATCGCGCACCACGCTGCTCAGGCGGTTCAGGTTGTCATACGCATACGTCTCGGTGGTGTAGCCGTCTGAGCGTACGAACGTCGTCGGCGTCGTGCTGTAGATGGCCTCGCCCGCCTCCGTATAGCCCGTGATGATGCTTTGGCCGCCGGCGGTCGTGACCCTGTTGCCCCAATGCGTGTCGGTGAGGCGGTTGCCGTTCTTGTCGTAGGTGATGGCGTGGCCTTGCTGACCAATGTTGCCCGCCGCGTCCACACCGTCCACCACGATCTGGCGGTTCATCGCGTCGTACTTGAAGTACCGGCCAACATCAGAGCGATTGTTGCCGTCCACCGCGTGTTGCTCGATGTACGTGCGGTTGCCCACGTTGTCGTACTGGAACGAGATGTGCACCTGACCATCGGCCACATCGCGCAAGCGGTTCAGTGCGTCGTAGCTCAGGAAGTTGTCCTGATACACCACGCCGCCCTGCACGGTCTTTTCGCGAACGTGGTTGCCTGCCAAGTCGTAGGCATACGTGGTGGTCTGGTTGAGCGCGTTGTCCTGAATCGTGGTCAACTGGCCTGCGGCGTCATAGCTGTAGTTGAGCGACTGGCCGCGCGTGTTGCTTTGCCCGATGAGCTGACGGGCGTTGTCGTAGGCATAGCTGTAGACCGCCCCGCCAATATCGGTGTGGCGCGTGACCTTGCCAAAGTAGTTGTACGTCCAGGTCGCCGCCATTGCCGTCGGGTCCACCTCGGCAATCTTGCGGTTGAGCGCGTCATATGCAGAACGTGTCGTCTGGCCCAGCGGCTGCGTGACCGAAAGAACGTTGCCGCGCAGGTCGTAGGTGTAGCTCGTCGTTTCACCCGCGCCGTTGGTCTGGCGCAGGAGACGGCCAGCCTGATCGTAGGCGTAGCGCTCCGACACGTTTTGCCAGCCTTGGCTCTGCAGCTGGTAGGCACCGTTGATGGAAGTCACTTCCACCTGCGAATGCGTGGCAGACAGCAGTCGGTTGGCCGCGTCGTAGTTGTACTTGGTCACCAAGCCCATCGCATCGATGGTGGCGGTCTTGTTGCCGAAGGCGTTGTAGCGGTAGTTCACCACGCCGCCATCCGCATGCAGCTCGGCCGTGACGTTGCCGCCGGCATCGTAGACCTTGCCGTTGACGTTGCCGTTGGCATCCACCACCGCCACCTGGCGGCCCAGCGCGTCGTATGTAGAACGCGTAACGGGGCTCGCGCCGGTCTGATTACCTGCACCGTCTGGCTTGCGCTCTTCGATGACCTGGTTGTTGGCGTTGTAGCGATACGTCGTCTTCCAGTACGGCGAACGCGGATCGCTGATCTCGGTCACGTTGCCCCAGCGGTCTACCTTCTGGTTGACCACCGGGCGTGCCCAATAGGCGTCGCCGTTCGTGACGGCAACCTGGCCAAGCACTGCACCTGCCTGGCTCGCGCTCAGGCTGACCGACGTGCTGGAGGTGGTCGACACGCTGGCACTGTACTGCGCGGGAATCGCGCTAACGAAGTACGCCGGCGTATAGGGCGGTGTTGTGGATTGGCTAGTCGGCGGCGGCGTGGTGCCTGCCACCCAGACCTGCTGTTGCTGCGTCTGCCATTGGTACACGGTGTACGGCACGGCAACGGCGACGTTTCCATTCCAGGCGTAGTGCGCGCCCAGCGTCTGGTGGCCCGACTCATTGGTACCGATCACCACCGGAGCGTTATAGAGCGGCCGCGGTGCAGCCGTCATATAGGCATTCGGGTCAGCCGGATAGATCGTGACCTGACCGTACACCGGCACGCTGCGCGAGCGCTGCTCGTTCACCCACACGGTCGTGTAGATGATGTTGCCCGACTCGTCGCGCTTCGGAACCCGTTGCCCCGCCTCGTTGGTGATCATGACAGGCGGCCCCTGCGTGGGGACCTGCACCGTGTAGTACTCCGTGGTCCAGCCGACAATCTGCGTTTGCTGATACGGCACCGCTACGACAACATTGCCTTGCCACGCATAGTGCGCGCCCAGCGTCTGCTTGCCAGACTCGTCGGTGGCGACCACCACCGGATACGTGTACTTGGCCTGCGTATAGCCGCGGATGTACAGCGAAGGGTCAGGCGGGGTCACCGTTACCGGCACCTGCACCTGCACGTTGCGCATTTCATAGTGTCCGGGGCCCTGCGGATAGAACGTCAGGGTACCCAGCCCCTGGGCCGTGCGGTTGCCGCTGCTGTCTGTCGCAACAACTTGGTATTCGTAGGTGCCAGCCGCCATGCCCGTCACATTGACGAACTGGTATGCCGGGTTACCCGACTCGTCGGCGCCGTGATACATCACGGGCAGAGACGCCCAGGCACCGCCACCCTGCGGTCGATACAGGAACTGAACGTTGCCCGCCTTCGCCGGCCACTTCAACACCTTGGCAGGGGTTCCGCCAATGACGTTGCCGGCCTCGTCAGTCTTGTAGGTCGGGCGGCCATAAGTGTCGGTAATTACCTGAGTACCGACCACACCGTCGGCCAAGCCAACGGCAATCGGCGGATAGTTGACTTGCGGCACCCAGTAGCCGGGCACCTCAGCAACCTTAACGAACTGGCCCGTCGCGTGTGCGTAAGGTGCCGCACTGCCGCTCTGCGTCCACAGCAGCTCGAATTCATACGTACCGGCACCCACCGCCGACGTATCGACGCCGTACAGGCCATTGCCACGCGCCGTAGCCGTCAGCGTCTGCCAGCCGGCACCGCTGCCTGCCGGGCGATAGCGCAGCGTTTGCACAACGTTGTCGCCAGGGCTCTGCCAGGCCAGTACGCCAGCGCCTGCTGCACCGTAGGACAACGGCGTGCCAATCGTCTGGAGTGCCGGCGCCGCAATGCTCACGCTGCCGGTGCCCGTTACGCGGGTCACGTTGTCGCGGCCAACGGTAATGACTTGGTATTGATAGTTGCCAGGCTGCAGGTTGGCTGCGTCATAGCGCAGCACATCACCAAAGCGCACCAGCGGCAACGCGTTGCCCCAGTTGGCCGTACCGGCGGGTGCGAGCTGCAGATACACCTGCTGCATCGGATCTGCAGGCGCCTGCACCTCAATGGCGTTGCCGGCCGTACCGCTGCCGCTCTGGTCGATGACCTGCACCCACTCGCCCTGTGCGTTCTGCTTGTACACACGAACATGCGTAATCTGGCTGACGCCGCCGACCGTGCCAACGCCG
This sequence comes from Ralstonia flaminis, assembly GCF_958415495.1. Lineage (NCBI taxonomy): Bacteria > Pseudomonadati > Pseudomonadota > Betaproteobacteria > Burkholderiales > Burkholderiaceae > Ralstonia > Ralstonia flaminis. The sequence continues at coordinate 3,669 of NZ_CATZLL010000024.1, forward strand.
TCCTGCCATGCAAACGTGGTGCCGTAAGCGCCTTGCTCTGCGCTCACGATCTGCGACCGCGACCTGGCCACGCCCGGCACCGTAACGGTGTTTCCGCTTTCGTTCGTGCCGCTTTCGTTCCTGCCGCCCGACTTGTGGTACTGATACGGCGCGGTTACGTAGTCGACATCCACCCGGACCTGACCGTTGCCCAGACCTTGCAGGCCCGACCACGACAGATTGATCTGGTTGGTACCAGTCCACGTGGCGATGCCCGACTCATTGGAGGCGGCCCTGGCCGATTGCATCGAAGACGACAGCGACACCGGATGCGCCGACACCCCCCCTTGCGATTGCAGGCGTTCGGGGCCTGTCTTGGAAACCTGCCGGCCGAGTGCGTCGTATTGCGTATCGGTGCGGCGCGCATTGCCCAACGAACGTGCGGCATCCGGGCTGCTGATCGCCGCGACATTGATATCGTCACGGCCCATGCCCGCGCTGCGGATGTCGGCCGTGGCATTGCCATAGGCGTCGAACAGCGTGATGCGATCTACGCCGTCGCCATTGTTGGTGCGCCACAAGTGGCCGGCGCTGTCGTAGTCGAAGTACTCCTGGCGCCCCCCGTTGACACCCTTGCGCACCACTTCGCCAAAGGCGTTGTATTCCATGGCGGTATCGGTAATACCGGCCTGTGCCTGTGTGACTACGGCCATGCCCGAGCCGTTGGCCTGCGCGGGGCTGCCCTCCCATTTGCTGACCCATTGGCCGTTGTCCAACTGCCAGACGCGGATGTAGGTGAGGCTGCTCAGGCCGCCATCAGCGGTGTCATTATCCGACCACGAGATGGTGGCGCCGCTAGGCACCTGTCCTGCACCAAAATCGACCGTACGGCTTGCCGCGTGCGACGCGACACCGCCTGTGCCACGCGACTGGCCGTTCTCGTTCGTGCCTAGCGAGTAGCGGGTGTCTGCGGTGATGTAGTCCACCTCCACACGCACCAGACCGCCCTGTGCGTTGATCAGCGACGACCACGTCAGATTGACCTGGTTGGTGCCGCGCATGCCGATACGGCCGGATTCATCCAGCACGACCCGCGACGAACTGCTGGAACTGACGTTCAGCCCCCCCTGCAGCACAGACGTCGATGCGGGGTCGAACGTATGCGTCAGTTGACCCAGCTTGTCGTACTGGTAAACCTCAAACTGCGTGTGCGCAACGCCATCGTTGCCGGTGACATCCATCCAGCTCTTGGCAAGCTGGCCGCGCTCGTTGTACGAGTTGTAGTGATTAACACCAGTGGCATCAGTCGTCTGGACTGCCTTGCCGTGCAGATCGTACTGCGTGTAGGTGTAGCGGTTTCCGGCCTGGCTCGACGTTCCGTAGCCGTCCACAGAAGCCGACGTGGCTCCGGTGGCGTACTCGGTCTGCAGCACAACGTTGCCGTAGGCATCGCGCCAGAATTCCGTCAGCGGCGTGAGCGCGGCGCCGTTGTCGGTGCTGGTGCGGGTGGGGGCCGCCACTGCACGGATGCGGCCCAGTACGTCGTAGTAGGTGTACGTTTTGCTGCCAGCCGCGTCGGTCACGCTGGTCTGGTTGCCGACCGCGTCGTAGGTGTACGAGGTCGTCAGGTTGCCGCGCGTGCTCGACCCGTTGGACGCCGTGCTGTATTCAACGTTGACACGCGTCTCGCTGGTCTTGCGATTGGCACGGTCAAAAGCGTACGTGGTGGTACGGTCATCCGCCGAACCGGCAGGCGCACCGTAGCTGACCTGCGACCAGCCGCCCGCCGCGATGGCGTTTGCGTACTCCGTCTGCGCCACGACGTTGCCTGCAGCGTCGAAGTTCTTGGTGGTCAGATAGCCCAGCGCGTTCACTGTGGCAATCTGATTGCCCCGCAGGTCGAAATAGTTGGTGGTGGTCGTCCAGTTGTTGGTAGCGGCATTGCGCAGCTGGCTGACCTGCACGGTGTTGCCAAAGGCGTCGTACGCCGTGCGCGTGGTCTTGCCTGCCGAGAAATACTGAGCACCCGCAGCGGCACTGGAATCGTAGGTAAATGCCTGTGGCTCCACGAGTTGCACCACACGACCCAGCTTGTCGTAGGTGGTCAGAATCGCGCGGTCAAGGCTGTGGTCCACCCCAGAGGCATTGATGGCACCTTCCACTGCCGTGCGCGTGGGTGCGCCGGCCGCGTTGGAGAAGGCGGTGCTCGTCAGACCGGTACGGGTGGCATAACGCACCAGGCGCGTTACCTCGCCAAATGCGTTGCGCGTGTAGCCGGTGACATAGCCCTCGGCATCCACTTCGTAGAGCAGCTTGCCGGTGGCGTCGTACGCCTTCGCGCTGCGGTTGCCCGCAACGTCCTTGCCGCCCACGGCATTGCCGAAGATGTCGTAGTAGGTCTCGGACGTGAGCGACATGACCGTGTCGCCACGAGCAGCGCCACCGTTCTGGCCATTGGCCGCCACGTTGCCCAGCGCCTCGGTGTACACGCCCACCGGCGGGAACGTCGTTCTGATCTGGCGGCCCAGCGCGTCGTACTCGTAGCGCGTGGTGCGCTCTTCCGGCCGCCCGGCTGCTTCAGTACGCGCAATCAGGTTGCCAAGGCCGTCGTACTGATAACGCGTGATGACCGATACGCTGATGTTCTGCGACACCTGCAGGCTGCCGTTCGCCCCACTCGGCGCCACCGTGACCGAGGTCACCAGCGGCGATGTTTCCTGGGTCAGTCGACCCACTGCATCGTAGGCGTACGACCAGACAGCGCCCAGCTTGTTGGTATAGGTCAGCTTCTTGCCCAGGCCGTTGTAGGTGTACGTTTCCGTACCACCCAGCGGGTCGGTGCTGGAGACGAGGTTGCCAGAGGCGTCGTACGTGTAGGTATTCGACTGATCCAGCGCGGCGGAGCCCACCACGGCTGCGCCGATCGCATCTGCGTTGGCAGCCACAGACGCGGGAATGGCAAGTGCGTACTGCGTGGTCCGAACAACCTGGCCGACGCCGTTGTACTGCGTCTGTTTCACATAGCCGAGCGCGTCGACCGTGTAGATCTGCCGGTTGCCGGCGTCGTAGCCGCGGCGCTCGATCCGGTCATTCGCCGCATCTGCACTCAAAAGCCCACGCAGCGTAGGCAGTGCCGCCGTGATGGATAGGTTTGTCGTGTCGATCGGCTTGGCGTAGACATGCACAGACGCCACGTTGCCAACACTGTCGTAGACGTTCTCGGTGGCGATGCCTTGCGCATTGATGGCGAGCACCTGGCGATTCGCGCTGTCATAGCCGAATCGGTCTGTCCGATCGTCGGCGCTGGCCTTGAGCGCCGCCCGAATCGATGCAAGCTGCGGCGTTGCGAGCGCCTGTGCGAGTGTCGTGCCTGTTAGCGCGCCTGCGTATCGCGTGATCGCCGCAACATTGCCGTTAGCATCGTAGACACGCTCCGTCACACCGCCCAGGGAGTCGACCTGGAAAATCTGGCGGTTGGCGGCATCGTAGGCATACGCTGTCACAAGGTCCGCTGCCGGATTGGGCGTGACCGTCGAGATGTCTTGCCCCGCGCTGACCGGCGTGGCGTAGCGGATCGTGCTCGTCAGGTTGTTCGCCTGGTCATAGACGAACTGCGTGACGGCGCCGAGTCCGTCCACCGTCCAGATCGGGCGGTTGGCCGCGTCGTAAATCGTGCGAACGTGTGAATCCTTGGCAGCGTTCGCGACAAGCGCCAGCGCCGCTGTAAGGGCGTCGACCGTGGCCGCTGTATCGGCCGGTACAGCGGCCGCGTAGACGATCTTCTCGATCACGTTACCGACGGGGTCGAGGCCCATCTGCGTAACAAAGCCCTTCGCATCGATCGTAAAAATCGGCCGATTGATGTCGTCGTACACCGTACGCACATGGGTATCGTGCGCGGGGTCTGCAACGACAGCGGGGGCTACCTTTCCGTCCCAGGAAGTGAGCGAGATACGATTTGCGTAGCCGACGCGCTCAATGACGTTGCCGTTGGCGTCATAGCGCAGTTCCGTCACGCTACCGGTGCCATCGACGCTATAGCGGAGATAGCCATTGGCGTCGTAAACACTCGACGTCACCACGTCGCTAAGCGGAGCGGCAGTAACGCGCGCAATCACATCTGCAAGCGTCGGTGCGCTGGACATGCCCGCAAGAGAAATCGGGGTGGCATAGGCCGTCTTCCGGACAACATGACCGGCGGCATCGTAGATCGACTGGCCGACTGCGCCGTTGGCATCGATCGTCAGGACCAGGCGATTGTTGGTGTCGTAGACGAAACGCGTGACATGGCCGTTGGCATCCGTGCTTGTCACCACATTGCCGTTGCCGTCATAGGCATAGGTCTTGGTGAGGTTGAGCCCGGTCGGGTCAGTCTGCTCACGAATACGCCGCCCTGCCTTGTCGTAGGTGTATGCGGTCACCACACCTGTTGGCGATGTCGCGGTCAACACGCGGCCAGCAGCATCGTAGGCGTACGTAGTCTGCAGGTTCAGGCCACCGTTATCCACCGTCTGGGTCAGAACCTGGCCCTTCTGGTCATACTGGTAGCTGGTGACCGTGCCACGCGGGTCCTTGACGGTCAGACGGTTGCCCAGCGCATCATAGGTATAGACCGTGGTCTGGTTCACCCCCGGCGGGTCCAGCCGCTGGGTCAATACACGGCCTGCGGCATCGTACGTGTAGTAGGTCGTGTTGCCGGAGGCGTTCAGGGACTGGGTGAGCTGCCCGGCCCGATCGTACGTGTTCTTCGTCTGCGTAACGTTGGTGTCCGTCTGGATCAGGGCACCGTTGGCGTTGTACTTGTAGACGGTCTGGTTGCCACGCGCATCCGTAATCTTGAGCGTCTGCCCATAGCGGTTGCGCTGCGTGGTCGTGACGATACCGCCGGGCAGCGTCACCGTGACGGTACGGTTCTTGTCCGAGTAGGCGTAGGTGACGACGTTGCCCAGCGCGTCCGTGCTGGTCAGTGTGCGATTGAACGCATCATAGGTCGTCTTGGCTGTGCCGCCGAGCGGGTCCTTCGTGGCAACCACGCGCCCGAGGCGATCGTAGGTCACCTCGCTCACGTTGCCGTTGCGATCCACCGAGCGGATCGCCCGGCCGAATGCATCGTAGACAGTGCTCGCAGCCAAGCGCAGGCCGGATGGGTCCAGCACAGATTGCGTGGCCTGGCCACGATGGTCGTAGCTGGTCTCTTGCACCACCGTGCTGCCATCAACTTGCGTCGAAGTGCGCGAGACCTCTTCGCCAAAAGCGTCGTAGGCGAACGTCGTCTGGTTGCCGTTGGCGTCCACCGTGCTCGAGACGAGCCCCCCAGCCGTGTAGGTATAGGTGACCTTGCTGTCCTTTGCCGCGTTGCGGACGGCGTCGATGGCGCTGGTCAGCGCAGCATTGACGATACCGCCGGCGTTGGCCCCCGTCAGCCCCGTCAAGGAGATGCGCGTGGCATAGCGAACCGATGCCGCCAGTTGCCCCTGCACGTTGTACTGCTGCTCCGTCACTTCACCCAGCGCGTTGACGGTATGCGTCAAGCGGCTGTCGACATCGTAGAAGTAGAGGGTGCGGAAGCCATTGGCGTTCGTGCTGCTGGTCCGGCGGCCCGCAGCATCGTAGGTGTACGTCGTGGCGTACTGTGCCCAAACGGCGTCGATCTGGGCCTGGGTCTGCCCCGTCGTCAGCTTGGTGGCGCCTTCTGCGGAAAGCTCCGCGATGACGCGACCCTGGATGTCGTAGCGGACGTTGAACTTGCGCAGGTCCGTGGTGCCCACAGCGGTGGACGTCGACGTACGGTTTCCCATCACGTCGTATGTGTATGACGTAACGGTGCCCTCAGCGTTGGTTTCGGTCAGAACGCGGTTGAAGCCGTCGTAGGTCCGTGCGGTGATCTGATCTGCCGCGTTGGTTGCCGGGCGAATCGTGGCTAGCGTGGAGTTAGCCGTGACCGTGCCGACAGCCTTGTTGGTGTAACGCGTGCTCTTGAGGACGTTGCCTGCCCCGTCATAAACCTTCTCGGTCAGGTAGCCTTCCGCATCGACCTCACCAACCTGCAGCCCACGTGCGTCATACAGGTAGAAGGTGTGTGCGTCTGCTGCATTCGCCGCCGGCAGGAGTTGGTCAAACGTGCCTGTTGCACGCAGGGATGCCGTAGTCGGTGTTGCATACGTGACTCGGTCCACCAATTGACCGGCAGCGTTGTAGCGCAGCTCCGACAGATAGCCTTCGCCATCGAGCGTGGCACGCAGCAGGCCGTCGGCATCGTAGAAGTTGCGCAACACACGGTCGGCCGCCGACGCAGTTGGCATCACACCGGGATCCTGCGGATCCGCACCCAACGGTGCGGTGTCGAGTGGGATGGCATAGCGAATGACTGCGATCACGCGACCTACACCGTCGTACTTCGTCTCAGTTACGGCCCCAGCACCATCAACCGACTTAATTAAGCGGCCGGCCCTGTCATAGATACGCCAGGCCTTGCTGTCCTGTGCAGACAACGCGGGGCGCATACTCTCCAGCGTTGGATTGGTGGGCCGTCCCTGTGTGTCGATCAGTTGGTTAATGGGAACGGAAGTTGCGTAGACGATCGTCTGGAGCAACCGATTCTCACGGTCGTAGGCGTACTCCGTCAGGGTGCCATTGCTATCGATATCGGCACTCTTGCGACCTGCTTCGTCATACAGCGACCAATGGCGAACGCCCGTCGGATCCTGCGTCATCAACAGGTGACCGTCAGCATCGTAGGCGTAGGTCGTTTGCCCAAGCGACTGGGCAGATCCATTGGATTGGGAAACACTGACCAGCCGGCCAGCCTTGTCGTAGAGGCTGGTCGTTACAAGCCCGTTGGCGGCGAGTACCGATGTCTTGTTGCCGGCATCGTCATAGCGCGTCGTGGTCAGTTGGTTGGCCGGGTCAATGGTTGCCACCAGGCGGCCCAAGCCGTCATAGCTGTACTGTGTGACTGCACCTGTACCGGTAATGGTCTTCAGCAGCCAGCCGTGTTGATCGTAGACATACTGCGTCGTTGCTGCACCGCTGGAAACACCGTTGCCGGCGGCATCCACCGCCGAGTAGGCGGTCGTGCTCTGCAGTTGCCCCCGGAAGTCGTAGGCCATGTCCGTCAAGGTGACGCGACGCATGTCCTGCGCGCCCCCCCAGGAGGCCAGTTGGGACTCCGTCAAGACGGACGTCTCGGTTAGTCCCGCAACGTTGTAGGTACTACCCGCATACGTGATGCTGCGCACGCGATTGCCTGCAGAGTCGTAGCGATACTCCGTCACTCGGCCCTCGGGCGAGATCACGAAGCGAAGCAACCCCTTGTTGGCGGCGTCATAAACGTAATGTGTCGTCAGCGGAGGCCTTTGCTGCCCAGAACCAGCGCCATTGGAATCCGCATACAAATAGGTCGATTCGCTCAGCAAGCGATTCTGAGAGTCGAAAACGCGCTTGACGACATTGTTTTCGGCATCGCGCTGTAACGTCTGGTTGCCATTGGCGTCGTACTCCATATCGATCGCCCGACCGTCGGCGCCGATCACACGTGTCAGATCACCGTTCGCGTTATACGAAAACAAGGTCTCCTGACGCAAACCGTATGCGGCCGGCGCATTGAAGTACGCCAGTTGCCCCTTGGCATCGTAGTAGTAACGCGTCACCAGACCGAGCGGATCGGTCATTGTGGTTAGACCCTTTACCACGCCATTGCTGTACGACGTGTCATAGCTATACGACGTGGTCTGCCCCAACCCATCCGTCACCGATGCGATGCGGTACTGGCCGCCGATGTTCACATAGGTGAACGCCAAGCTGCTGCCATCGGTCTGGGCAATCGTGGCAATGCGGTTGCTGGTGCCGTCGTAGGTGTACGTCGTCTTGTAGACGTTTCCGTCTGCGATCGAGCCGTCCTCCGGCGTCAGATCCACCGTGACGGTGGACAACCGGTTGCTCGCGTCGTAGGTATAGCTGACCGCGCTGAGCGCCTTGAGCGTGCCGTTGACCAGCACCATGCTGCGCACGCGCGAGACGTTGCCGCTCGCGTCGTAGTCGAGCTGGATCGACTCGCCATCGCTATTGCTGACCGAGGTGACACCGCGGCTACCCCAGGTGTAGGTCAGCGTCCGGCCCTGCGGGTCGGTACTGGTGGCAATGCGGCCGGTGGCGTCGTACACCTCGGTTCGCTGCGTGTCGCCATCCTTCCAGGTGTACTTGCCCGTGCCCGAGTCGTAGGCCAGGGTGTCGTAGGCGCCTGCGCCGTCCGTCGAGATGTACAGCCCGCGGCCGGTGTCATATTGATAGGTCGACGTCGAGCCGTCGCGATCGGTGCGAACTACCGAGCTGCCGGCAGTCAGCGCTGTGCCGTTGAGCTGCAGCTTGGTGTCCAGCCCATTCCACCAGTTATCGCCGTTGTCGTCAGTGAACTGGCCCTGGCTGTTGTACGTGCGAAGCGCGCTGGTAGCGCCGCCTACGCCGACCAGGCGGTCATCGCGGTCCTGGACAATGAGGTTGCCCGTTGCGATGTTGACGTACACCTGCTCGCCGTTACGTCCCGAGGCGGAGTTGCCGATGACACCGCGTTGCCCGAGGGTCGCGAGGGACGAGAGATTCAGGCCAATGCTGTTGCCGCTGACGATCGCTACCATGAGTTCTTCTTACGTATGGACGGTGAGTTCACGAGCAGTCGGGCTGGCAACAGGCACAGCAACATCGACCGGTCTTCGATGCAATACATCCGGAGACTCGGCGAAATGTTTAGCGGCGCACATCAATCGCGCAGCCGGAGCAAGATGTGCCGGGCCGGGCGCTAAACAAAATGAAAAACGTGTGGATATACTCTGAGCGGCTGTTCGCCCCAGGAGATCAGCCGAATACCATCTACCGCACTTGCCATGGCAAGTTGTGTCCGTTCGCCCCTTCCTGGGAGGATTGTCAGCATTGCAAACTTCAGATCCCGACGCGCTGCTGCGCGATGCCATCGCGGCCAGCCAGCGCAACGACAGCGAGACTGCGCTGTCCCTGTTCGCCCGTGTGAGCGAACTCGTGCCGCACTCGGCCGTTCCGCACTTGCTGGCGGGGGCTGAACTTGCGCAAATCGGCCAGTATGCGGAGGCTGAATCCGCCTATGCCAGAGCGGTTCTCGCCGATCCGCAACTGCACATCGCGCGCTATCAACTTGGCCTGCTTCAGTTCACCTCGGGCAACGTGCCCATGGCGATGCTGAGCTGGCAGCCGTTGCTGGAGCTGGGGCCGCAGAATGCGCTCTCGCTGTTCGTGCAGGGGTTCGCCCAGCTGGCGCAGGACAACTTTGCCGATGCAGCGTCGCTGTTCCATGCCGGCATGGCAGCCAACACCGATAACCCGCCCCTCAATGCGGACATCGAGATGGTGTTGCAACGCATGGCGGAGTTGCCTGGCGCAGGTGATCGCCCTGCACCACAACCCACCGAAGCCGCACAGCCGAGTGCCGAGGAACCGCCGGTGGGCGCGCACGTATTGCTCTCCAACTACGGCTCGCTCAACTAAGGCCGGTACGTCGCCCGGCCCTTCCCCTGCTTTCTAGTATTCATGACACAGATCGACGGCGCGAGTCGCCTCGCCGCAATGATTCGCGCAGAGGTTGCCTCGCTGGGCAATCGCCGTACAAGCGCATCTGGCACGCGCAAGGAAGCGCTCAAACGTGATGCCACGCGTGGCGCTGGGCAGGATGTGGATCTGGCCGCCGTCATCGCACGGCGGGTTGCGGCCATCGACCCGGACGACGCCGAGCGTGGCCGCAAAGCTTTTCGCGTCTTTCTGGAATCCGTGCTGCTTGCCGAGTTTGGCGAGGCGCTCATGAACGACGCGCACTTCTATCAGCTCGTTGACGACGTTCAGAAGCAAATGGAAGCCGACCCGGAGATTGCGGCGGCCATCAAAGAAGCGACTCGCCTGCTGATCTAGAACGCAAAAACGGGCCCGCATGAACGGGCCGTCGTTTTTTACCTCAGTGCCAATGCAACCTTGAAGGCCGGCAGAGCTCAACCTGCTGTCGTACCGCCAACAGCGCCAAACCGACGCGCGAGCAGTTGCGTTGCAAGACGCTGAATCGATTCAACATCGCTGACTTCACCCGCCAATATCGCGCTGGCATATTGCGTGGCCAAACCATTGCCATCGAGGCCGCGCGCACGCGCGATCTCGCCCTCCGCCAGTTCTCGCTGGCCCAGGAATGCATACGCCACGGCAAGGCCGCCATGGCTCTCCCCGAAGTTGCGATCCAGCGCCACCGCTTGCCCGAACGCTTGTACCGCAGCGTCCATGTCGCGGCGCACGATGTGGGTCCAACCCAGGCCATTCCAGGTACCCACGTGCGCGGGCATGAACCGGACAGCCTGATGGAAGGCAAAGAGCGCAGCTTCCAGCTGAAAGTCCAGCAATTCCGCAAACCCCAGCGCCGACCAGGCGCGGCCGTCCTCCGCATGGACACTCAGCGCGCGCCGCAGCAGCTCTCTGGCTTGCGCTGCATCACGAAGTGCCAGCGCAACGCTGCCCGCCGCGACCAGCGCCTCCAACTGCTGCCCGTTGTTCTGTAGCGCGGCGCCCGCCCATGCCTGCGTAGCATCCATCTCACCGAGATCCAGTGCCGCCAAGCTCGCAACACCCATCGCATCCGGCGCCAGCGCCCCATTCACAGCCTGCGCATGCGTCCATTCGATGGCTTGCTTAAGCTCTCCGGCCTGATGAAGCGTACGCAGCCAAAGCACCTGCAACGCCGGCGACGCGGCCGCCTGCTCAGACAGCATGCGTGGTGCAAGCCTGTCGCGGGCCGCCGCAAAGTCGCCTTCACGAAACACCGTATAGGCAATATCGTGCTCGATCGCCTCCTTGGCCTCGGCGGAAAGGTCTGGCGCCATCTGCAGAGCCTCCAGTCGCGCCCGGGCATCGGCCCAATGGCGCATCGCCATGTCGATTCGGCTCTCGCGGAATTCCACAATGGACCCAGTGACACCCAGTGCCTGCGCGTGCCTCAAGTGAAACCGTGCACGCTGCCACTCGCCTGCGGCAAAGGCGGCATCAAATGCCTCTTCAAGCAACGTCAGGTTGTTGGGGTCTTCACGCAGATACTGCTCAAGGCGTGTCAGGCGGTCTGCGGCGGTCGTGTCGTTTGCCATGGTTTTCGTGTTCTGGTCTGATGCTGCGTTACCACGCAACATCGGAGGGATGATGGGACTGCAAGGACTTGCGCAACTTCTCCAGCGCGGCACGGTGGATCTGCGCAACCCGCCCCTTGGTCACGCCAAGCGTGCCTGCTATCTCTTCGAAGCTGATCTCTTGCAGGTAGTGTGAGCGAATGACCGTCTGTTCCTGCGTCGAAAGCGTGCCGATGAAATAGCGCAACCGCTGCTGCAGTTGCCGAAACTCGATGCTCCCATAGTACTGAGGCGCAGGCGCACTGGCGAGTGAATCGCTCTCTATCAGGCCGGTGCCCTCCAGGAGAAACGTCAACGCCATGCCGATCCCGACCTCGGCAAGGTAGCGGAACGGCGCAGCCTTGGCAGCACGGCTGCCTTCGTTCGCCTGCGCTTCTTCCGCACTGTCTCGCGCAGCGTCCTTGATCTCCTTCATCCGCTCCTGTCGCAAGCGCATTCGCAGCGCAATCTGCTGCTGCTTCTCCGTCATGCGCTCCAGGCCGTTCAAGATGGCCCCATGCATTCGCCGCGAAGCAAACGTCTTGAACTGCGCACCTCGGTCCTCCGCGTAGCGATCTACGGATTCCACGAGGCCGACAATAGCGAACTGGCGGTACTCGTCAAACTCGATCTCGTCATGAATGCGGCGCGCATAGTAGGTTGCAGCAACGGTATGCGCATACGGCAGATAGTGCCGAATCAGTGCGTCGCGGTCTTCCGCACGCTGATGCTCGCGAAACTGTTGCCAGAGCGTTGCCTCGTCGCCCTGCGCAACCGCCGCGTGCTGCGGTGGCTCGTCTTCCATGCCGTCTTCGCTGATGATCGGTGCCATGTCGCGACTCAGTGGAATGAACCCACCAGGGCTTTCAACAAGACACTCCAACCGTCGATGAGGATGAACATGAGGATCTTCAACGGCAGCGCGATCGTCATCGGCGGCATCATCATCATGCCCAGCGCCATGAGAATGCTGGAGACGATCAGATCGATCAGCAGGAACGGCAGGAAGACGACGAAACCAATCTGGAAGGCAGCACGCAACTCAGAGAGCATGAACGCTGGGATCAGCTGAACGTTGCTGATGTCCTCCATGGTTTCGGGCTTCTTGGCCTTCGACAATTCCACCATCAGCGCCAAATCCTGCTCGCGCGTCTGCCGCACCATGAACTCGCGCATCGGCCCACTGGCTCGCTCGTAGGCCTGCTCAACATTGATACGCCCTTGCATAAACGGCTGTACGGATTCGGTATTCACCGTTTGCAGCACCGGCGCCATCGTGAAGAGGGTCAGAAACAGCGCCAACCCGATCAGGGCGGTATTCGGGGGCGTCTCCGGCATCCCCATTGCGTGGCGCAGCATGGACAGGACGATGATGATCCGCAGGAATGCCGTCAGGCAGATCAGCATTGCTGGCAGCACGGCCAGTACCGTCAGCCCGATCACGGCCCGCAGCGCAAACGTGGTTTCGCCCGGCGAGATGCGGATCTCGGGCGCGCGAGCCACCGCTCCTCCTTGGACCGGTGCAGCACTGACACGATTGGCCGACCGCGCCGGCACCTGCGCACGCTTGGGAGCCGGCGCTTCCGAAACCGTTGACTCGGTGCGCTCAATCGCAATCGAGCCTGCCGGCGTCACCGCACTGGCAGGCGCATCGTCGCCCAGCAGCGTCACCACGGGTTCTGCCTGTGCGTCCGATGCGGCCGCCATCGCAGGGCCTGCAAAGGCCATTGCCAACAGCATCACCAGCCAAAGCAGGCGCACGCGCCCTGACAGCATCGTCATCGCTGCGCGCCCTCCGCCTCGGGGGCACCACCGGCCGGGCGCGTCTGTAGCACAGTCACCTGGCCCGCCGCGTTCGTCGAGACAAGAACCTGGCCGCCGTCCCACTCCACAACGTGCAGTCGCACATTGGGCGTCATGCTCGTTGAAGCGGACACGGCGATGTGTTTGCCCGCGGGGCTTGGTGTTGACTGTCGGCCCAGCGCACGTGCGAGCCACGTCCATTGCGTTTGCCGACGACTTGCCACCCACAGCACGGCAACCGTTGCCACGAGCAACAGCAGAATGGCCGCGCCAGCGCTTGTGGAAACGGGATCCTCTTCCTGCCGGAACGGCAACGGCGCAGGAGTCGACGCGAACGCCACCGAGGACGACATACCAGAACCCTCGGCAGAGACCGGTTTTGCTGATTGCGGCATCTCAGGGCACCAAGGGCATGGGCAGTTCTGTGAGACGCACAGCGAAGCTCTCTCCCACCGCTACCAGCAAGCCCCGGGCGACGACTTTGCCGTCGAGCCGGATGTCGACCGGCTGGTCGACCGCGCGGTCCAGGCGCAGCACGTGCCCGTCTTTCGCTGCCAGCAGCTCTCCGACCGTCAACTCGACCTCGCCGACGCAGACTTCGAGCCGAGCCCTCACGGCCAACAGCGGGCTGGTCGACTGCAACACCGCGCCACCGCCCGATACATGCTGCGTTAGCGGCTCATACGCCAAGGTCTGGACGGTGACAGGCCCTTCTCCGCTGGCCGGTGCGCCAACGTGGGATAACTCTTGTTTGGACATGATGATCAGGTTTTGGATGAAGCGGCGGTCTTGTCAATGACCGCCTGGAGTTGAATGCCTTTGGCGTTGTCGACCGCACCTAGATGGCCCACGGCGAGGCACGTGTTGCCCCGACCGGCCTGAAGCAGAAACAGCTTGGTCGGCTCATGCAACGGTTGGGGGACTGTCACCACGTCACCTGCCCGTAATGTCATCAGTGCTTTCAGATCCAGGTCGATCTCTGCCAGGCGGGCAGCCATGCGCAGCGGCTGGCGACCCAGTGCGTCAAAAACGGGCGTGAGCGCACGTGCAGGCTGCGCCGCCGCGCGCGTATTGGTACGCGTCGGGATCCATTCGCGCGCGCGTGTCGGCTCCAGATGCAATGGCAAATCCACGGCAGTGGCGCCTCGTACAGTAAGCACGCCGGTAATTGCACCAGACCATGGCAGACGCTGCTTCGACGGAAAATCCGCGGCCACGAGAGCGGTCTCTGTCACAACTTCTGTCTCTGGGTGCTCACCGCCAAGCGCCTCGCACAACGCTCCCCATGCCTTGGCAGCAACCTGCGCCGACATGGATCCCGCGGTGTCCAGGCTTACCGTGCGGCCGAGTGCATCCTCGGCGCCGAAGAGTGCACGGCGCAGCATCACCCGCGGGGATTCAGCGCCTGCCATCCAGATGTCGCGACAGCGGTCAGTCGTGGCGGCCAGATTCGACCATGCGTTGAATGGCAACTCCAGAACCCGTGGCTCTGCTTCGCACGCATTGGTCAGTGCCCCCAGCGACAGCTCCAGCCCCCACGCCAGACCGAAGCTTGCGAGCTTCGTATCCAGCCGCTCACGCAGAGAACCCAGATCTTCCGGTGCCCACCAGACCAGCGAGCGCGCAGGCGAGTTGGCGTCGTTGCGCAACGCCGTCATGCCTTGCCCTTCATCGAATACAGTTCCTGGATCATGTCGTTGGCCGTGGAGATGACCTGCGACGATGCCTGGTAGCCGCGCTGCATGATCACCAGGTCACTGAACTCCTGTGAGAGGTTGACGTTGGAAATCTCCACCGTCGAAGCCTTGACGCCACCAAATGCTTCAGTGTTGGCCGCGCCGGTGTGCCAGTGCGCATCGTTCGTTGAACGAAACAGGTTGTTGCCTACCGATTCGACCGCGTCTGCGGTATCGAAGCGGCCGAGCAGCAGTCGGTCTCCCTTCTTGGTTTGCCCATTGGAATAAGTCAGAACGACAAAGCCATCGGTATCGAAGCTGACGTTCGACAACGTGCCAGAACCAAAACCGTCCTGGCCGGATGCGGCTAATGTCGACAAATTGCCGGACGCAAACGAGGTCACGTCCTTGCTGAAGTCCAGCGCAACCGTCATTGGCGACTGCCCAGGCGGCGTGTAGTCGAACTTCACCTGAGAAGACGCAGCGTCTGGCTTGCCGTCCTTGAACAGCAACGTTCCGGAGCCGACGGCAGTCGTGCCGTCCAGGATCGATAAGGTCCAGCTCCCGGGGTTGGTCGCGCTGCCGTTGGTGAACTTGACCGACAGCGTATGTTGCGTACCAGTGCTGTCATAGACGTTGACACTGCCTACGGTCTGCTCGGTCGCCGTGCTGGACAGGTTGCCTGAAAACTTGACCGTGCCCGTGGGCTTGGGCGGCGACGCGCGCGAGCCATCCAGCGAGACGATCCCGGCATTACCGTCGGCGTCGATACCAAACACCTTCAACCCACCCACGCGCGTGACCAGCAAGCCCGCGTCGTTGAACTGAAACTGACCAGAACGGGTGTAGCGTACGTTACCGTCAGCATCCTGCACGGTGAACATGCCCAGCCCATCCACCGCCACATCCATGGCATTGCCGGTCTGGCGCAGTTCGCCAGGATTGAAGTTCAGCGCGGTGCCATGCGTGGCAAGGCCAAACCCCTTGCCGTGCTGCATTCCGGGCGAGCCAGCGTCGCCGCTGGTGGAGTCGCTGTAAACAAGGTCGCCAAATTGCAGCGTCGAGCTCTTGAAGCCCGGCGTGTTCATGTTGGCCGTGTTGTTGGCAATCACCTTCAGCCCTTGGGAATATCCCATCAAGCCGGTCATGCCAAGATAGATTGAGTCGAGCATGGTGCACTCCCCTTTAGCGACTGGTCGTTAGCGGATCGTGTTGATCTGCGACAGGCTGATACCCGACAGCGCGGTACCGCTGGTTGTCGTGATAGTCAGTTGCGGTGAACCGCTTGCCAACGACAGCGACGACACCGTGCCGACCGCCGTACCCGACTGCGTCTTCACCTCCACCGTCTTGCCGATCAGCCCCACCGATTGCAGCGAGGATTGGCTTGAGAGCAGCGTATCGAGCTTGGTATTGATCTGCTGTGTCTGCTCGAGCGACGTGAACTGCGCGATCTGCGCCATGAACTCTTGGTTGTCCATGGGCTTGAGCGGGTCCTGATACGTCAGTTGCGTCAACAATATCTTCAGGAAATCCTGCAGCCCGATGGACCCCGACTGCAGGCTCGTGCTGCCAACACTATCGACCGTTGCCATTGCGTTCCCCCTCGATGGGATAGTTGACCTGCGGCGCCTGCTCGGCGCCTAGGGTCAGGTTTCCGTTCCATGATTTGCCGTTGCAGGTGATGTCGGCCAACCCAATGCCGCGCGCGGCCAGGCGCTGGCGCACATAGGCAACCGCCTGCGCAATCTGCTCTGGATTGGCCTGCGCAGCACCGATCCAGAGATGGCCACCCGCCTCGCTGATCTCCAGATGCAGACGCATCGGCACCGCACCTTCTGCTTCGAAATCTGCACCCTGGAGGAGCACGCCTTGCGCAATGCGACCTTCTGCGGGCGACCGTACCGCCGTCACCACCGCATCTCGCGTGGACGATGCCATCGGCTTCACCGATTGATCAACGTATCCCCCGAACCCGGTTGGCACGGACCATTCCTGCCGTTGGGCCTGCATGCCAGCGGAATCCGTGCTCGCGGCGAGGTCCAGGCGAAGCGCCTGCATTGCCAGCTGCCGAGATGCGGTCAACGTGCCGTCGGTCGGTGACTGGCGCCCCGGCGCCTCCACCGCCATTGAACGCGGTGCCACAGCTGGCTCCGTAAGAGGACGGCCGCTATAGTGGGTCGCTCCTTGAAACCAGTCCTGCGTCTGGGCACGCTCCATTTCCCGCTGCCATGCCGCAACGTCACCAGCGGAGGGCAATGTGGCCTCTGTCCCCCGCGGGGCATCGGCCTTGTCCGGCAGCAAGCCATACGGCAGCGGCTTCATGCCTCATCTCCATTGCCCGACGTTGGAGCGTTGGTGCGCTGCCATGCCTGGCGCGCTGTCCAATCGTCATCGGCCTCAACCGCCGCGTCACGCGCGCACGTTTCGGCATACGCTCGGCGGCTATCTTCGCGATGCTGCGCAAGCAGTTCCACAGCGCGGTGTGCTTGGCCTAGTGCAACCTGTGCCTGTTCCCTCGCTTCGCTACGGACGCGCACTTGTCGTGCGCTTTCCTCGAGCTGTGTGTGTGCCTTGCCGAGATAACGCAAGGCGTGCGCCCGTTGCATGATATCCACGGACACGCCCTCGCCCGAAGCCATCGCGGCAACTGCGGCCGCGTGATCCGCTTCCAGCTGGGCATGACGATCGCGCTCCACCGTCAGCGCGGTGGTGGCCTCTGTGAGTGCGCGCGTGGCGGCGTCCAATTGCCAGTTGGAGCGGTTGAGCACCGGCTCCAGACCGTAGCGAAATCCTCGGCTATCCATGTGCGCCCCCGGTGCTGACGCTCGCCGGCTTGATGCCCGTAGGCGCAAACGACGCAGCCGGTCGCGAAGGTTGCGCCGGCTGCCGAGAGGCCGGCGGCACACTCTGCGGCGAAGGAGCGACCTGCGACAGCAGCTCCCTCAGCGCCTGCAGCGACGCTTCCCGCGCCTCGCCCCCCTCTACCTGAGATAGGAACGCACGCAAGGTAGGTTCAAGTGCCAGCGCTGCATCAAGCTCTGCGTTGGCACCGGGTTCATACGCACCAATGTCCACCAGTTGCCGGTTGCGCTCGAGAATCGAGAGCTGCTTGACTGTTGCAGTGGCCAAGGCGCGCGTTTGTGCATCCGTCAATTCAGACATCAGCCGGCTGGCACTCTGCAACACGTCGATGGCCGGATACTGGCCGCGATGCGCCAGCGCGCGTGACAGCACGATATGGCCATCCAGGGTTGCACGCAGCGTGTCTGCGATAGGCTCATTCATGTCGTCGCCTTCCACGAGCACCGTCAACAGCGCGGTGATACTGCCGCCGCTGCTTGCGGTACCGCAGCGTTCACACAGTTGCGGTAGCTCTGCGAAAACAGACGGGGTGTATCCGCGCGCCGTCGGCGGCTCACCAGCAGACAGTCCGATCTCTCGCCGGGCCATGGCCAAGCGGGTGATCGAATCCATGGTCAACAGGACCTGCTTGCCCGCGTCGCGAAACGACTCCGCAATGGCCACAGCGGCATACGCGGCATGTAAGCGTGCCAGCGCCGGCTGGTCCGATGTGGCCACCACCACCACCGAGCGCTTCAACCCGTCCTGGTCAAGCTGCTTCTCGATGAACTCCCGCACCTCTCGGCCGCGCTCCCCGATCAGTGCAATGACGTTGATGTCTGCCTTCACATGGCGAGCGATCATCCCAAGCAGCGTGCTCTTACCCACACCGCTGCCGGCGAAGATACCCATGCGCTGCCCTTGCCCCAGCGTCAGCAGCGTATCGATGCTGCGCACACCGGTTTCCAGCACACGATCAATCCGGGGGCGATCCATCGGATTGAGCGGCGTGGCATGCAATGGCCTACGTTCTGCGCAGACGGGCCGCGGCTGTCCATCAAGTGGCTCTCCGAAACCATCGATGACACGGCCCAGCAGCGCGTCACCCACGCCAATGCTGGCCGTACGCCCCATCGCCACAACCTTGCTGCCGGCCCCCAGGCCAACCGCTGATGCATAAGGCATGAGCGTCACGGCGCCCGGGCGCACGCCCACAATCTCGGCCATCACGGGCGCCCCGCCACGCCGGGGCGTGATCGCGCAAATCTCGCCAATCACGGCATCCGGCCCCTCGGACTCGATCACCAGGCCGGAAAGCGCACGCACCGTGCCCGTCCGCTCAGTCAGCAAGGTATGCGCAGTGGCTCGACGCACTGCTGCCAGCATGCCGCTCACGACGCGCCCCCCTGGGTTGGGGCGGCCGCGTTCCCCCTGTCACCACGTACCTCGGATGCCGCTTTGCGCCATGCATTTCCCAGGTTACGCAATTGCACCTCAAGTCGACCATCCAGCGTACCCGTTGCCGTATCGACGACACATCCACCCACGGCAATCGTCTCGTCAGCAACCCAGCTGATACCCGGAAAGCCCTGACACACTGCTTGCAAATCGGCACCGGTTTGCAACGTCGCAAGATCGTCTGGGCGCATGCGCACACTCAGTACAGGCTTGCCGGCAAGCTCACTCAAAACCCTGTCAACAACGGAGCGCACCGCTGCGGGGCTCGCCGCCGCGTCGCCAACGACACGGCAGACCGCCTCAAACGCAAGGCCGATTGCCTGCTCTTCCATGTTGCGCAGGGCGCTGGTCAAGCTCTGCTGCATCTGCTCGAGCACACGCCGCGTCACGGCGGCATGCTCAGCAAGCGCGGCATCGATGCGCTTACGCTCACTGTCTCGAGCGGTTGCCGCCTCAGCCTGGACCGCATCCACCGCCTGTTGAGTTGCCTGTTCAACCTTTTTTGCGGCGTCCACCAATCCCTCCTGGAGGCCGCGCTCGTAGCCCTCCGCAAAGCCGCGCGAAACAGCCTCGGCGGCCTCCCGCGCTTGCGCCGTCAGGACACCGCCCGCCTCCTCCGCAACGCCAACCGCCATCGGAGCCGGAACGGGCGCAGACGCCCGTTGCCGGACGAGCGCGCGCGGGGCGTCTTCCAGCGCAACAGAACGCAGCACATGAGAGATCGGTCGCTGGCTCATGCCTGGGCCTTTCTCGAGAATGATCTGAGCAGCTCTGCCACACCCCAGGAGGCACGGCGCCTCGCCTGTGCAGTGGGTCGCACCCGGTGTTCTGTGCTCTGCGGATGCGCCATGGCAACGCCAGCGAGCGTGGCTTCCAGTACCGCGACGTCACGTGCTTTGCCGGGCAATGCGCCGAAAGTCATCGAGACCTCCGCAATACGGCGCGCCCGAGCGGGGCCAAGCCGCTGCATGACTTCCGCTCGCCACGGCCACGCCGAGATTGCCATCAGGGTGACGGCAAATATCGGAGGCTCCTGTCGCAACACCTCGACCATCGCGTCGGGCGACAGCGCCGCCACCTGAGCCATCAGTTGGCCCTGCGTAGGGTCGGTCGCAGGCTTCGGCGCATGGGTAGCCGATGTCGCTGTCACCATCGTCGTCGCAGCGAGCAGCGCGCGATCTCTCGGCAAACCAAGCACGGCAAGCTCATCCAGCAGGGCCAGTAGCTGCACACACGCGTGTTCAGGCAACTGACCGAGCATCCACACGCGGTCTGCAGCGGTCATCGCATGCAGCGCCAACGCGGTGTGGCGAAGTCCATCTTCGCCCTCTGTTCGGACGAAATCTGGCGCCGCGCTCATGCACGACCTCCATCGCCCACACTGTCGGCCTTGCTCGGCGCCCGCAACCAGCTCTGCATCTGTGCCAGCATTGCCGCACGCTCTGCGTCGCTCATGCCGGGCGTCTCGGGTTCAGTTTTCTTCCGCCCACGGCCGAACCACCATCCCACGACAAGACACAAGGCAGCCATCAGAAGCATCGGCACCCCGTAACCCGAGACGATTGCGCGAGGGCTGCTCAGTCTCGGCCCGGTCGCAACCGATAACGGGGCGACATCCGCCGACGGCGTTGCCGGCATCTGGCCCGTTGGCGTGACAACATTGCCGCCATAGGTGCCCATCGTTTGCACCAGCACCACGTCGCCCCGCTCCGGCACGATCCCGGTCGCCGTCGCCACCAGGGCCTTCGCGTGTTCGATCTGCTCCGATGACAGTTGGGGCTTGATCACGGCCAGCACCTGCATCCGCTTCACGGACCCCGGCTGGCCGACAACCTGCTCCACCCGTTTGCCGACCTGGTAGTCAACCTCGCGCTGCGTGCTGCCACTTGCTGCGTCGCGTGCACCCAGCGGCAACCCACCATCATGGCTGCTTTCGCGCTCTCGCACGACCACGCCTGTCAGGGCCTGGTTGCCTCGACCGGGCGTACCCACCACATCCTCCGTGGTAATGCGCACCGCGTCCATGTTCAGCGTGACATCGACGCTTGCAATCGCCTGCCCCGCACCAAAGGTTTTCTCGAGCACCTCGGTGGCCTTTTTAGCCAACGCGTTCTCGGTATCCCGCTTCAGGTCCAGCCTTGCGGAGCCATCGCCACCTGCCCCCGCCTGTGCACTGCGCGTTAAGGCAATGCCCTGCTCATTGACGATCGTGACATCG
The DNA here is from genome assembly GCF_958415495.1 of Ralstonia flaminis. Lineage (NCBI taxonomy): Bacteria > Pseudomonadati > Pseudomonadota > Betaproteobacteria > Burkholderiales > Burkholderiaceae > Ralstonia > Ralstonia flaminis. The sequence continues at coordinate 24,806 of NZ_CATZLL010000024.1, forward strand.
TGACTGACGAGCCCCGGAACCGATGCCGCCACCAGCCGCTGAATGCCTGCCGTCTGCTCCGGAGTCAGCGTGTGACCATCCTTCAGGGCGATGGTCACCGATGCCTTTGGCTTGTTGTCCGCACGTTTGAACAGACCGTCCTCGGCCAAAGCGATATGAATCCGTGCCGACTTCACATCCGAAATCGATAGAATGGTCCGCGTCAATTCACCTTGCAGTGCACGCTGGTAGTTGACCTTCTGAGCGAACTCCGTCATCCCGAAATCACCGGCGTTGAACAGTTCGAATCCAACGCCGCCATGCAGCGGAAGCTCCTTGCCCATGAGCTTGAGACGCGTCTTGTGGACAACGTCCCCCTCGATCAGGATCGTGGCGCCTTCGTCCGCGAGACGATACGGCACCTTCATCCTGTCGAGCTCGGCCATCATCACGGATGCATCCTGCGGCGACAGACCAGAGAACAACACCTGCTCGTTTGCCCGAAACAGCCAGACGCCAGCGAGCGCTGTTGCTCCAACAATGGCCACCGCGCCGGCTATCAAGCCGATCCGGCGTGTTCCGGAAAGACCGGTCCAGAAATCCTTCAGCACATCACCCCCTGCTACTCATCCCCGCCTTCACTCTTGACGGACGCGCCGTCACACCTGCGTCCGCATGATGTCCTGATAGGACTCAAGTACACGATTGCGCACCTGTAACATCAACTGGAACGCGATCCTGCTTTCTTCCATCCGCACCATGACTTGATGCAGGCTCTGCACGTTCCCGATCGCGAGGTTCTGCATATCCTGTTGACTGGTCAGCAGCGCCTGGTTCACCTGTTCAAGACCGGCGCTCACCATGCCACCAAACGATGCGGTGGCGTCGCCCCGCACGGATGGCGCCGCCGCAGCTTCTGCCACGTTGGGCATGGTGGGATTGACCGCTTGCGAAGCGACGCCTGCAACGGCATCGAGTTGTGCAGCAATCGTCATTGCTTACCTCCGATTTCAAGTGCTTTCATGGCCATCGTGCGAGCCATTGTCATAGCGGCCACGTTGGCCTCGTAGGCACGTGTTGCAGACATCATCGTCATCATTTCCGTCGCGGTATCCACGCCCGGATACGATACGAACCCCTGTGCGTCTGCATAGGGGTGTCCCGGTTCGTAGGCACGGCGCACGGGCGCAAGACTTGGCTCGACCCGTGCCTGAGGCGCCGACAACGTACGCTCGATCATCGACGTGAATGTGCTTTCACCGGCGGTGACCGAAGCCGCAGCGAGCGGTGTATGCGCGTACGGCACCAACCGCATCGGCTGGAAAGTCGCCCCGCCAGAGCCAATGACGGTATTGGCGTTTGCCAGGTTCAACGTCGAGATATCCACACGCATGCGCTCGAGACTCATACCTGCTGCGCTCACCGCAAAAGATTGCTGGTAGTCCATGGTGTCCGTGCCTATCGTTTGCCGTCGGAGACAGCGCTGAACAGCACGGAAAAGTGCCGATCCAGTGCCGTCGTCAGCGCCTGGTACTGCAGCGCGTTGGCAGACATGGCCGCCATCTCCTGATCCGGTTGCACCGAGGTCATCACGCCGCTCGCATCCTGCGCGGGCTGCAGCGACATGCGAACCGCAAACATCGACGCTGGGTCCGCAGATATGGGAGGCCGGCGCGCAGCCATTTCGTCGATCTGCGCCGAGAACTGCAGCCGCATCGGCACATAGCCGGGTGTGTTGGCATTGGCAATGTTCGCCGCCAAAACCCTGTGCTGCAACGATGCCGCATCGAGTGCCAGCGACAGTGCCGCCGTGGTCACCCCTTCGATTCCTGGATTCACTTCTACCCCCTGTGCCTTTATTGTTGGATGGTCTCGCGTTACTGGACTACCAGTTCCGCATGCAGCGCGCCCGCTGCCTTGACGGCACGCAGGATCGAGATGATGTCCCGTGTGTTCGTCTTCATCTGGGCCAGTGCCTGGACGAGATCGGCAACCGTGTTGTTGGTTGCAGCCACGAAAGCAGGCGCATTGCGCTCGTCCACATCCACGTGCGAGTTGGAAACGATCGCGGTTTGTACGCCCGGACCGCCGTGGCCGATGTAGAACGGCTGCGACACCGTATTCTCGGTAGCGATCGAGATCTTCAGGTCGCCGTGCGAGATGGCAACCTTGGCGATACGCACATCCCCTCCGGCAACCACTGTGCCCGTCCGTTCGTTAATAACAACCTTGGCGCGCCGGTCAGGCTCGACCGTTACGTTCTCGACGCGCGAGAAGAACTGCACGGGATGATCGCGCAGCGATTCCGGAATCCGAATCTCAATGCCCGAAGCATCGCGCGCCTCCGCCAGCGGCGCGCCAAGCTGCGCGTTGATGGCGTTGGCGACGCGGTTGGCTGTCGTGTAGTCTGGTTCCGCCAATACGAATGTGATGTTCTTGCGCGCATCGACCATGTTGGCGCCGGTGCCCACCTCCACCGTGGCGCCCGCAGGCACCGAGCCAACCGTCGGATGATTCTTCTGCACAACGTTGCCGTTCGCATCGTAGCGGTACCCGCCCACAGACAACGGTCCCTGGGCCAGCGCATAGACACGGCCGTTGGGAGCCTTGAGCGGTGTCAGCAACAGCGTGCCGCCGACCAAGCTGCGCGCGTCACCGGCAGAAGTCACCGTGACGTCAAGCGTGTCACCCTCCCGCGCAAATGTCGGCAGCGCTGCAGTGACCATCACGACGGCCACGTTCCGGCTTTGCACCTGCTCCGGCGCAATTGTCATGTTGAACTGCGAGAAAACATTCGCCAGCGCCTGTTTTGTCGAGCGATTGGTGGGCGCATCGCCAGTGCCAGCCAAGCCCGTCACGATGCCGTAGCCAACCAGCGCATTCTCACGCCAGCCCTGAAGCTTGCCGAGATCCTTCACACGCACCGGCGCATCTGAGGCGGCGAGTGCCGACATTGCGTTGAGAAAAAGCGGTACGGCCGCAACGACCAACACTGCGCACCGCAGCCGCGTGCGCCAATGCTGAACAGTGAACATCCTCATCATAGCCCCAGGAAATCGAGCACTTTGCGCCACCACGCGCGCGTCTGCCGTTCGGACAAATCGCCCTCGCCTACGTAGGTAATTCGCGCATCGGCAATGCGCGTGGACAGCACGACATTGCCGTCCGAAATATCCAGTGGCCGGACGCGTCCTTCAAGGTTGATACGTTGCTGCTCTCCATTGATGACCAGCAACTGCTCACCGGCAACACGAAGGTCGCCACTGGGCAGCACCTCCTGCACGCGCACCGTCAGCAGCGCGAGAACCTTGCCCGCGCGGCTGGTCCGACCACCGCCATCAAAATCGCCAGCGACATTCAGATTGGCCGCGAGCGGCGCTGTGCGTGTCACGCTCAGGTTGCCCCCAATGTCGTTCTTGCGACGCGTGGCCGTGTCGGCGTTTGCCGCAGCCGACGCATTCTCATAGACCTGCACGGTGATGACGTCGTCCACGCGGAACGCCTTGTTGTCCGCCGTCAGGGGCCGGAAACGCTGCTCTGAGTACAGACTCTCGGCGCTGGCTACGGTACTGGTCAGCAGTAACCAGACTGCAAGCGCAGCAAAGCAACGGGATGTCAGGAAGGTATTACTCATGAAGTTGCTCAATCCACCTATAGTCTGCTTCACTGGCCCAACTCCACGGCCCCGTCTTCCATCACCTGGCCCCGAACGGGATATCTGCCAGCCAACATTCGAACCTGTACCGGACGCCCAGGCCATCCGTCCTGCAGTGCCTCGGCCCGGGTCTCCAGTGAAATCATGCCAACACGGCTGCGCAAGACCACGGTCTGTCCACGCGCGATCACAGGGATGGGCTGCATGGCCGCCTCCAACAGCGGCGCACCGGCCATAACACTGTGGCGGGCCCGCCAACCCTCCGGAATGGCGGCGACAGGCGCCGTACCGAGTTTGGTGACGTCGATCTCTCGCCGTTCGAAGTCAGCGGTGCGCAACGCATCACCGGCACGCACATCGTGACGAGCCACCCATGCGGCCTGATAAACATTGACGTCAAACGCCACCGAGACGACGCGCACAAACTCGCCGGCCACCCACACCTCAACCCAGACCACCATGCGAGGCGTCGGCAACTGGTTATCCGAGAGCTCGCGTACACGCAGGTCTACGTCGCCAGCAGGCACAGAAATGTCGTCGACGTTCTGGCCAGAAGACACTGAGAAACGCTCATAGCGGCCACGCAACCACGACTCCAGACGTTGACGTGCAGTCATCTGCAGTTGCGCGCCGAACAACGGCTGAACTGCACGTTCGATCCGCACGCGTTCCGCGCCATCCCATTCGACGGCGTCTCCCGTCAGTTCCAACCGCCTCTGCACGAAGCGCGCGATCGTCTTGGCGTCCAGCACGATCGACTCGCCCGGACGTGGCGCGGGGCCGATGGACAGAGCCATCAACTGCCGCAAGGTCTTCACATCGCGCGCACGTAGTTGCGCGACGTCATTCAACGTAACGTTTGCGCGCCTTACCTGAACATGCTCGTGCAAGGCGACATGTGCGCCGGGATCGGCGAATACGTGCGTCGGCACGCTGCCCATGACGACCAGCATGGCAACAACGAAGCGAGTGAGCCGCAACGGCGCGCAGGCAATCATCGACGAAGGTTGTTGATCATGCCGAGCATCTCATCGGATGCCTGCGCGATCTTGACGTTTGCTTCGTAAGCACGCTGAGCCACCATCAGGCTCACCATCTCGTCAACAAGCTTGACGTTGGACGACTCCACAAAACCCTGCTGGATTTGCGACGTACCGTCGTCACCGGCACGCATGGCTATCGGTTCACCTGCGTTCTCGTTGGTGCGATACAGGTTGTCACCCGCAGCCGTGATCGCACCCGCATTGGGAAACTTGACCAGCTCCAACTGCCCGACGTCGGTGGCCAAAGACTGACCGCTCACGCGCACCATCACATGTCCGTCCGCGGTAATCGTCATGTCGGTGGCATTCTCGGGGATCGCAATCCCCGGTTTCAGCGGATAGCCCGACAGCGTTGACAGCATGCCGTCTGCATTGACCTTCAGTGTGCCGCCACGCGTGAAGGCACGACTGCCATCCGGCATCTGCACCTCAATAAAACCCGCCCCTGCAATGGCGACATCGAACGGCGAGTCCGTCTTCTTCAGATCGCCGGTATCAAGAACACGTCCCATGCTGGCAATCCCCACACCAACCCCTAGACGTGACGCTGTGCCAAGCAATCCTGTAGTCGCGTCCGAGCTGGTCGCGACGGGCCGCATGGCATCCTGCGTGACGAGATCCGTAAAGCTGACCTTACCTTTCTTGAAGCCTGGCGTATTGACGTTTGCCAAGTTGTTGGCAATGGTGTCGACGTTGGTCTGCTGTGACTGCATGCCTGTGGCAGCAATATAGAGGGCGTCTAGCATTTGGTTTTGGGGCTTCTTCTGTCTTGTTGTGGGGCTGTTGGTGTCAGGCCTCGCCGAGCTTGCGGATCGCTTGGCCGATCATCTCGTCGTAGTTCTGCGTCATGCGCTGGACCGACTCCGCATGCCGCATGGTCTGAACCAGTTGCGTCATCTCCACCAACGAACTGACGTTGCTGTTCTCGAGGTAACCCTGACGAACGGTCTGCACGGTGTCCTGGGCGGGCGTCATACCTTCGCCCGGCGCCCAGAGCCCATCCCCAAGGCGGCGCAAAGACTTCGGGTCGGAAAAGGTCACCAACTTCAGTTGGCCAACGATATTGCCGGCCTCACGAACAACGCCAGCGCTGTCGACAACCGGATTGGGCGTGGTCAGTACGATCTCTCCGCCACGCCCCATCACCGGCTTGCCGCTCATCGTCACCAGCCGGCCCCGCGTGTCGACGCGGAACTCGCCGTTGCGGGTGTACGCAGGGCCAGACTCCGTCGCCACCTCAAAGAACTCGGGGCCGGTCAGGGCAAGTTGCAGACTCTGCCCGGTCGCTCGCAGGGTGCCCGGGCGGGTATCTGCCACAGTTGACTGTGTCGGTACGGAAGCGGCCATCCCCGCGTCCACCTGCGCGCCAAATGCCTGGGCTGTGCTCACCGCGGCACCGGCCCCCGCCACCTCACGCCGATAGCCCGGCGTTGACGCATTCGCGAGGTTGAGTGCGATGCGGTCCAGTCTGTTTGCATCCTGCTGCAATGCAGACAACGCGACGACAAGTGTTTGTTGCACGAGCGCTCTCCAGAATTCTCTATACGTTAACGACGCCAAACGACTTGAGCTCCACCGCGTGAGGCACCTCGGCCATGGAGATCACTCGCAGATGAGGGAGCACACGCTCCGTCAGGCTACGGATATGCCGCCGAAGCTCCGGCGAGCAAAGAATCACCGGCAGCAGATTGCTCTTCATCATCTTCTCAGCGTGGAACACCAGGCGTTGGATGAACTGCTCCGCGAGGCGCGGCTCCAACGCGAACTGCCCCGCTGCATCGCCGGTATGCAGGCCCTGCAAGAAACCTGCCTCCATCGCAGCATCCAGTGTCAGCACCTGCAACGCGCCTGCATCTCCAATCAACGCCTGGCAGATTGCATGCCCCAAGCGCTGACGCACCAGTTCGGTCAGCGCCAGGATGTCCTTTGTGCCGCGCCCTCCGTCTGCCAGCGTTTCGAGAATCGCCTCGATATGCCGGATGCTCACTTTCTCGCGCAGCAGATGCTGCAGGACTTTCTGCACATCCCCCAGCGTCAACACGGTTGGGATCAGCTCCTCCACCAGTCCGGGGTGGCTTTCCCGCACGCGTGCCAGAAGTCGCTCGGTGTCTGCCCGCGTCAGCAAAGTGGCCGATTCGCGCCGCAGGATCTCTGTCAAATGCGTCAGGAACACGGTCTGCGGATCGACCAAGGTGTACCGCGCAGCTGTGGCCGCATCGCGTTGTGTGTTCTCGATCCACAGCGCAGGCAGGCCATAGGTGGGGTCCTTTGTGACCTCACCTGGAATCGCACGGGTATCGCCCGATGGATGAATTGCCAGCAAGCGGTCCATCCGGGCTTCCGCCTTTGCCCGGACGACACCGTCCACATGGATCTCATACTGGTTCGGCCCCAGTCTCGTTCCCTCGCGAAACCGGACAGGCGGCAACACCAGGCCCAACTCCTGCGCGTGCTGCTTGCGAAACAGAAGAATCCTGTCCATGAACAAACCGCCTTCCTGCCCGACCAACGGCAACCACTGGGAGCCGACGTGGACCTCGATCGGTTCAACAGCGAGCGCTGCATACGTATCGCCATCACGCTCGGATTGCTGGTCGGGCTGTGGCGCCTCCGCCTTGGCATCCGCACGCTTGCCGCGAAACGCGAACACGGCGACGCCGAGCATGACGGCCAGCAGTGCAGCGACTGGAAACCATGGAATGCCCGGCAAGAGGAACAGCCCAACGAGTGCGCACGCCACCAGCAGCAGTGTCTTCGGAAGCGAGGTGATCTGACGTAGCACTTCCTGGCTCAGGTTGGTATCCGAGGCAGAGCGGGTCACGATAATGCCGGTGCCCACGGCAATCACCAGCGCGGGAACCTGCGTCACGATGCCATCACCAATGGTCAGCAGCGTGTAGGTCTGCAAGGCCTGGTCCCAGCGCATGCCGAACTGCATCGTACCGATCACCAAGCCGCCCACGATGTTGATGAGCATGATGATGATCCCCGCGATGGCATCACCTTTGACAAACTTGCTAGCGCCGTCCATCGCACCGTAGAACGCTGCTTCCTTTTCCAGGTTCTTGCGTCGCCGCTGCGCCTCCTCCTGATCGATGAACCCCATGTTCAGATCAGCATCGATGCTCATCTGCTGGCCCGGCATGCTGTCCAGGGTGAAGCGCGCCGCCACTTCCGAAACGCGCTGCGCACCGCTCGTCACGACCACGTACTGCACAACGATCAGAATCAGAAAGACGATGAGCCCGATCACGTAGTTGCCACCGACGACATACGACCCAATGGCCGCGATCACGCGCCCGGCATCAGCATCGGCAAGAATCAGCCGTGTTGCCGCGACGTTGAGCGACAGGCGAAACAACGTGGCGATCAGCAACAGCGACGGGAAGGTGGAAAACTCCACCGGCCGCGCCATGTAGAACGTCAGCAGCAGGATGAGAAAGGCAAACGAGAAGTTGGCCAGAATGAGGAAGTCCAGCATCCCGCGCGGAATGGGTGCGAAGAGCACCAGCAGGATGCCGAGGACGAGCGCGACCAGCACAACGTCCCCTTGCCGCATTAACAGACGTTGCAAGTTTGTCATGACACAACACCCTCGGCCGACGGGGCCGCAACAACGTGCCGCGAACGCTTCATCGCAAGCACCCAGACCATGATCTTCGCCACGTCGACATAGAGGGACGGCGGCACATGATGCCCGATATCGAGCTGCCGAAATAGCGCACGCGCAAGAGAACGGTTTTCTACGATGGGCACACCGTGGTCGCGCCCAACCCGGCGAATGGCCAAAGCCACCGCACCGGCACCCTTGGCGATGACGCGCGGCGATTCCATCTTGCCGTGCTGGTACTCGAGTGCGACAGCGAGGTGAGTCGGGTTGGCAATGATGACGTCGGCACCACCGGCCTTGCCGATCAAGGCGGAGCGTTTCGACATCTGCTGACGAATCTCGCGCTGACGCGCGCGAATGCGAGGATCGCCTTCCCTTTGCTTGTGCTCGTCCTTGACCTCACGCTTGCTCATGCGCATGCGCGTGGCGAACTGCCTGCGCATGAAGAGCCAGTCGACCGCTGCAATCAAGATCAGAATGGCGCCAACACGAAACCCAACGTCACCGATGTCGGCAACCATCGTTTCGATATAACGACGCGGTGACAATGCCGCCAGATGCTGGAACTGCGGCAACATGGCCTTCAACGCGTACCAGACAACGAGCGCGAGCAAGATCAATTTGATGCAGGAGCGCCCGGCCTGGAACAGCGTACGGATCGACAGCAACTGGCGCAGACCCTTAGCCGGATTCAGTCGGCTCCAATCCGGCTTCAGCGCCTTGGGAGCAAACAGCGGCCCCGTCTGCAACAGGTTGCCTGCAATGGCGGCCAGTACGATCGTGATCAGGAAAGGCAGCAAGACCACGAGAAGATGGCCGAGCATGGCTCCCGTCAAAGCCACCAACTCAACACCATCCTCGGCGCGAGCTGCTCGCTGGAGAACCGTGAGATCGAAACGAAACTCGCGCAGGATTCCATCCGTGCCCTTGGCGTGAAGCATGGCAATGGCGGTGACCAGCACTACGGCCGCGACCACTTCCGTGCTCTTCGGCACCTGCCCTTGTTCACGCGCACGCTGCAGCTTATAGGGCGAAGCTGCTTCGCTCTTGTCGAAATCCTCGTCAGCCATTACCGGAACAGTGCCTCCCAGCTACGGAACACTGCGGTGAAGATGCGACTGACATGCTCTCCTGCCCCGGTAAGCCAAGCAGCCAGCGCGCCCAACCCCACAATGACCTTGACCGGCATGCCCAGCGCGAACATGTTCATCTGCGGCAGATTGCGCGCCAGCATGACCAGCCCGAACTCGGTCAGCAGCAGGCACGCGACAACCGGGGCAACCAGCGCAAAGGCCAGCGTGAACACGCCGGCCACATGGCGCAGGACGACAGGAAGGCTGTCCGTCATTGCCCATGGCATGCCCATTGGAAAGTGCTCAAAGCTGTAGGCCAACGCTCGCAGCAGCGTGTGATGGACATCCAGAGAGAACAGGCACACGGCGGCGAGATAGCTCATTGTGCCGGTAAGAAGGGGCAGATTCTGGCGTGTAGCGGGATCGAACAACTGGCCGATGCCGAATCCGATTTGAATATCAAGGATGCGCCCCGCGACTGAGAACGTCGCAAACGCGAACAACACGCCCAGCCCAAGCACGACCCCCACCGAAAATTCGATCAGCGCTGCCGTAGTCAGCGCTGTCAAATCCACGGTGCCTCGATAGGCGGCAGATGGTATCGCCTCCACGAGCGCGGCAGAAAATCCGAGTACAAACAGCACCCGCACCATGAGCGGCACAGGCATGGCGCTGAGAATCGGCGTCATGGCAAAGACCATGCCGATGCGAATGCTCATCAGCAGCACAGATACGGCCCACGGTCCGTACCACGGAGAACCAACCATCGACGCCACGGGACGACGACTTCAGAACAGCGTTGGAATGCTGGCCCAGAGCTGCGCGGAATAGCTTGTCAGCGTGCGCAACATCCACGGGCCCATCGCGATCAAGACGACGCCGGTCGCGAGAAGCTTGGGGACAAAGGTCAGGGACATTTCCTGAACCTGGGTCACGACCTGCAACAAGCTAATGGCAAGCCCGACCACCAGAATGACGGCGAGAACAGGCAGGCAAATGACCAGCCCCGTCCACAAAAGATTCGCCATCATGCGCAGCGCCAGATCCGCATGCATTCTTACTTCCCCATCCCTGTGCGTTATTTTGATGTTTTTCGCATGGTGGCCGCTGCTATTTCCCTTTCAGGGTTGTCGGCTTATGCAAAACGCTGGCACCCCCCCTTAAACCCCAGGAATAATCCGCGATCTGCGCCAATCTTTGTTGCGCGCAGACGGCTCACTCCCGCTCGGAGTACTCCGGCAGGGATGGCTCAAAGCTGGATTAAAAGTAGGAGGAAACGCCAAACGGGCACGATTTTGCCGGCAGCCCAAAAAACTTGCAACACATTGTTACAAACAACGCAAGCGAATTTACAACAGGTCAGGTTTTACACACAGTGTGTAGGTAAAAATCGAAGCTCCCATGCTGGTGATATGACGCGCAAACCGACGTGGAACGACGCCAATCAAAGCAAATCTTTGCCAACAGGCAGGCCTGAAGCCGTCGAGAGCGATTACGTGATTAATGCAGCGCATTTCACGGTGCATGCACCGCACCTTGGTGAGGCGGACTTGAAAATAGCTACTCTCGCGCCCTTGCCGGGTATCGCGTGTTTCAGACATTCGCAGGATTCTCACCGTTGGAATGACATCAGGCGATTCTGCGAAGAAGATCCTTTGGAACGCACGGTCATTTTCTAGCTGCCCGACGTCTTTTCTACAACGTCACACTGGTGCCGCCGTATTTGTCGGCATCAGGCGGTCGCTCAACAGCTGTTGCCGGCCTATCTGGGTGGCTTGCCTTTCACACTCTTACTGCTCACACCACCACGCCCAACCTCCAGCCCGGCACCAGCCCCCTCCCCGCCCATCCGCTCCAGCCACGACAGCGCATCCACATACGCCAGGAACTGCCGCAGATACTCCGGCGACACCTCGCGCATCAGCAGCAGTGACCGGTGCACAAGGCTGCTCGAATTGAGCGGCCCGGCGTTGGTCGGCACTTGATCAAGCGACTGGCGCAACTGTTTCTCTGCACTGACGCGCGACCAGGTTTCCCGCACGTCTTCGAGAATCTTCAGTTCAGTGGCGGCATGGGGATGGCGCTCTAGGCCAATGGCCGCAGCGCCACCAGCATCCGCGCGCGCATGGCTGGCGATGCTATCGAGCAAATCGCCCAACGCACTACGCGCAGGCATACCGGAACCCCCATCCGCCTCAGGCACTGGCATCGCTCGAGCGACGTCATCCGCATAGGCCGCGATCAAGTTGCTCAGTCGTTCCTCCAGGAGGCGCCGCGCCTCGCCCGTTTGCTTGGCCGCACGACGATGCAGCGCCTCAATGAAGTGAAAGCGCACGCGATCAAGGCGATCCGCACCGCGTGCTCGCCAGTCGTCGAGCATCACCTGCGTGGACGAATCAGTTGGGCTCACGACGCCCACCGTTGGAAGCAGACTGCCTCGGCACAGGCGCAATCTCCACACGCCGGTTCTTCGCGCGGCCCACATCATCCGCATTGGAGCTCACGGGTTGCTGCGAGCCAAACGCCGCGGCAAACACGCTGGACGCGGGAATACCTTCATCAATCAATGCGCGTGTCACCGTCAACGCACGCTTGGCAGACAACTCCCAGTTATCGGCAAACTGGCGATTGCCGGCCCGCACCTGCTGGTCATCGGAGAACCCGCTCACCATCAAAATCTCATCGCGGGACGTGAGATACGCCGCCAGCGGGCCTGCCAGACTCTTCATCAGCGCGCGCCCCTCGGGCTGCAACTGATCGGAATTGAGCGCAAACAGCACACTGCCGTTGATGCCGATCCGCCCGTTGACCAGCGTCACGCGCCCCGCCGCCAGCGGGCCGGCCAGAGCCTGCTCCAGCGTCTTGCGGCGCTGTGCCTCCGCCTCGCGCTGCTTGACCTCGTTCTCCAGCTTGGACGACAGCTCCAGCTGCACGCCAATCACACCCACCAGAATCAGCACGAAGGCGCCAAGCACCACCGACATCAAGTCGCCAAACGCGGCCCAGACCGGCGCGGACTCCAGGCCGCCGTCAATCTCGTCGTTCATGCCGCTTCGGTTCCGGCAAGGGCACGCTGCTCGCCAGCATGGCCGCTGGAATGGCCACCCAAGCGCTGCAGGTCTTCAAGGATCTGCTTTTGCGACAGCATGCTCAGATCAATCACCTCCCGCGCCTGTGCCACGTAGTAGGCAAGCTGTTCATCGCTGCGCGTGAGCGACTTGTCCAGCGCGGCTTCGATCCGCTGCAGGTGCGCCACCAGTTTGTCATTCGACTCACCGAACAGGTGCACCGCCGCGCCAAACGCCTCGCCCAGGCTTGCCACCTCAACGGCACTGCCGGTCACCTGCGCGGCCACTGCGCCCAGCTTGCCGGTCTCGGCCTCCACCCGATCGGTGAAGCGCACACCAACCCGCTCAAGCAGATCTGCCGAACTGGCAACCAGCGCATCCACCGCGGTTCGCTGTTCGGTAGACGCGTGGTTCACAGCGTCGAGCAGCGTCTCCAGCGTGCCCAGCAAGCGCGTGCGCTCTTCCAGCATTGCCGTGTCGCGGACCATGCTGTCGGACAGCTTCTGGCGCAGCTCGGCAACCACTTCGGCTGCCGCCTTGGGCGCCTCCGAGGCAGCCTGCACCAGTCGAGCAATCTCGGCGATCGTGTCGTTGGCGTGGGCCTGTGTTTGCGAAGAGATGTCGCGCGCGGTCTGTGCCAGCGCATCGCAAATTGCCTGTTGGCGGCTTGCCGTGTCGGCACCCGCCTTCTCCCATTCCTGGCTCAGCTTGGCGCCCATTGCACCCAGCGCCTCGGTCCAGGCCGCCAGACGTTGCTGGTCGCGTGCTTCCAGCGCAGTCTGCAACGCCACATGCGATTGGCGCGATGCATCCTGCTGCGCGGCGATATCGCGGGCAGTTGCCGCCAGCGCATCGCAAATTGCCTGCTGGCGGCTCGCCGTGTCGGCACCCGCCTTCTCCCACGCCTGGCTCAGCTTGGCGCCCATTGCGCCCAGCGCCTCGGTCCAGGCTGCCAGACGTTGCTGGTCGCGTGCTTCCAGCGCAGTCTGCAATGCCACATGCGATTGGCGTGATGCATCCTGCAACGACACGGCATGTTGCTCGAACGTCGCCGCAGCCGCCTCCAGGGCACGCTGGTTCCGATCCGCCAGTTCCACGTGAGTGTGCTCCTGGCGCGAAAGTGCATCGCTCCAGGCGCCGGACAGGCTGCCCACCGTCGCATCCAGGCGCTCGGCAACGCCGTCGAGCAGACGGGTCGAGCGTTGCTCAAAGGTTTCGGCAAACCGGTCCAGCGAGGTACCGACGTTCCCCACCAGCGCAGCGCTTGCGCGTTGATGCTCCGACAACGCGGTGTTCCAGATGCCCGCGACCGTCTCGGCCGTTGCCTCAAAGCGCGTCGACAGGCCGTCCAGTTGGCGCTGCACGGCTTGCGTTACCGTCTCATGCAGCGCGGCGGATTCACGCGCAAGCCCCGCCATCGTCGTGTCGACCACCGGTTGCAGCGCTGCGCCGGCAACGCGTGCACTTTCAGCGGCACTGTCCTGCAACGACTGCCCGACAGAAGATGCCAGTTGACGGTAGGCCAGCTCCGTCTTGTCGAGAAACGCTTGCTGGCTGGCGATCTGGCGTTCGCTGCTGGCGGCGCTCTGTTGCTCCAGCGCAGCCATCATTGCCTGCAGCCGGTCCACCAGGGCGGGCATGGCGTCCGATTGCCGCTGCAGCAGCTTGAACGTCTCTTCGCGTTGATGCGCGTGGGAATAGATGCGCAGTGTCGTGGCGATCTGGGTGTCGAGCGCCTGAACCGCCTGCAGCCGCTCACGCCGGCACAGCGCGGACAGCAACCCCAGCATGGCGGATGTGGCCACCCCGGCAATCGACGTACCGAACGAGAACCCCAGGCCCTTGACCGGTGCGGCCAGCGACGCGCGAATCGCCTGCAGGTCGGTGGCGCTCTCCAGCGCGGCGCCCGTGCCCTTGAGCGTCATCACCATGCCGAGCAACGTCCCCAGCATGCCTAGCAAGACAAGCAGACCCACCAGATACGGCGTCAGCGCAGGCCCAGGCAGCGCAACGCGCTCGCCTTCCACGCGCAGGCGCACCGCGTTGCGCAGGCTCGGGGGCAGTTGTTCCAGCCAGGCCCCCAGCTTGGGCGGCTGTTCAGACAGCCCGGCCACGGCTTGCGTGAGCGTGCCTGTGGCCTGCTGATAACGGCGCAACTCCAGCGCCCCCGCCACGTAGGCGGCGCCAATCACGATGGTGACGACCAGCGCGAGCGGGTTCACGCCCACGACATAGCCTGCCGCAATCCACCCCAGGGCCACCAGCCCGACAAAGAAGACGATGAGATTCAGGTGATTTCTGGACATGGTGTCCTGTTGAACGCCTAGCGGGTACGAAGGGCGGCAAGCAACCCGTCGACCGGTTGAAAACGAACATCCAGCTCTGCAAGCAGCACGCTCTGCATATCCTTGCGGAACGCATGCAACCATGCGCGGGATGGGGATGTGGGTTGAGTGGTTCGGGCAGCGCTCTCCGGCGGCGCATCTGCCTGCGGCTGCCCAGCCGTGCGCAAGCGCTCGAAGTACGCCCCAAGCATCGTCGGGATGGCACCCAATAGCGTGCGTTCCCGCGCGCCAAGGGCCTGCTCCATGCTGGCGTCCAGCACAGCAAGCCGGGCCAGATCGGGCGTCTTCGCGGCCAGCACGCGTCGTACGCGGCCACGCAGCTCGCCAATCTCTATCTCCATGGTCTGCTGCATCAAGAGGTAGCGCTGCCGAATATCCGCGTAGTCGACCGGCGCGGCCGGCATGGCGGGTTGAATGGGCGCGCGCCCACCTCCGCCCGGCCTGGCATCCGGTGCACAAGCAGTTGCGATGGACTTTGCCAACGCGGCGCGGACACGGCTGCACATGGTCTCGGCGTCCATGCCAACGGGCCGCACACCAGGGGTGATGGCCGGCGGACTGGCCGCAAGCGCCGTCGAGAGCGTGATGGCGTCCGTCCAACTGAGCCATTGGCTCAATCGGTCTGAAAGCGGCTGCCCGGATTCGGAAACGTCGACATCCGTCAGGCGAGCAAGTAAGCGGATCAGCGCAGGGCCGCTGAGCGCCCTGCGTTGCTGGGCGTGCGCCATGCTACGAGTGCCAAAAAAAGGCTGGAGTTTACACTGCCCGCCAGCCCAGACCGCCTTCTGCGAGCGGATCAAGGATCACTTTCATGGAAAGAATCACGGTGCGGTCGACAGCATTCGCCCGCATTGTGCGTTTGCACCGCCAGCGGTATCGTGTCGCCCACAACCGCGCCTTACCCCGCCTTCTACCCATTCCGCTGTGACCAATCACCCCACCCTCACCTGGACAGACGCCGAAACTGGCGCCGACCACACCGCCCTGTGGCGCTCCGAAGCCGGCAACCCGCCACCCAAGCGCGTGGTCATTGCGGACGACCGCATCACCGCAGACGCCGCCTACCGCCTGGCCTGCGAGGGCACCGCACTGCTCTGGCGCGGCGACTTCCAGAACGCGCGCCAACTGCTGCAGGCGATGTCGCGCCGCACCGATCGCAAACCGCGCAAGGAGGCCACCTCGCCCATCGATGCGTTCAACCTCCATCGCCAAGCGCAATCGCAGCGCGCCCGCACGCTCGGCATGCTGCTGATCCAGCTCGATGCCGATTACACGATTCCGCTGCGCCGTGCGCCTGACATGCGCGAAGCCTGCATGGAAGCGTATGGCGCGGGTGAGGCGGCGTCGGTCGTCTCGCTGCGGGAGCTGCTCGGCCTGATCGGCGCGCACGAATGGCGCAAGAAAGGGGTGGAGATTCCCGCGCTGGATGGCGAACGCATTCACCCGCACTACGGCGTGTTCTCACCCGTGCGTGGGGAGTACATCGATCTGGTCGCGCAGGCGCCGTTGCCGTCGAAGGCGCTGGCGTTTGACATCGGCACGGGCACGGGTGTGCTGGCTGCGGTGCTGGCAAAGCGCGGTGTCAAGCGCGTCATCGGCACCGATCAAGACCCGCGTGCGCTGGCTTGTGCACGAGACAACCTGACCCGCCTCGGGCTGCAAACCCAGGTGGACGTTGTTGAAACCGATCTCTTTCCCGAAGGGCGCGCGCCACTCGTCGTGTGCAACCCGCCGTGGCTGCCAGCGCGGCCCAGTTCGCCGATCGAGCGGGCCGTCTACGACCCGGACAGCACCATGTTGCGCGGCTTTCTCAATGGTCTTGCCGCACACCTTGAGCCCGGTGGCGAGGGCTGGCTGATCCTGTCGGACTTTGCAGAGCACCTCGGCCTGCGCACGCGTGAGACCCTGTTGGCCATGATCGACGCGGCGGGCCTGCAAGTCGTCGGCCGCCAAGACATCAAGCCCAAGCACCCCAAAGCCTCGGATGAGAACGACCCGCTCTACAAGGCGCGCGTGGCCGAGGTGACCTCGTTGTGGCGCCTGAAGGCGCGCCAGTAACCTAACGCGTGGCCAGATAGTCGAGCACGCCCTGCCCGGCGGCGGCGCCCGTTGCAAAGCACGCCGTCAACAGATAGCCGCCCGTCGGCGCCTCCCAATCGAGCATCTCGCCCGCGCAGAACACGCCGGGCAGGCGCGCGATCATCAGGTTGGCATCCAACGCCTCAAACGCCACGCCGCCCGCGCTGCTGATCGCTTCGTCGATCGGCCGGGTGCGCGTGAGGCGCAGCGGCAGCGCCTTGATGGCAGCGGCCAACTGTGCAAGATCGGCAAACGCCGCCTTCGACAGGCACTCACGCAGCAGCCCAAGCTTCACACCCGTGATGTTCAGCTTGCTCTGCAGATGGCTCGACATTGAACGCGCGCCGCGTGGCCGCATCAGCTCATCGCGCACACGCTGTGCACTCCACCCGGGCGCCAGGTCAAGCCAGATCGTCGTTTCACCGGCGGCGGCAAGCGCATCGCGAATCGGCGCGGACAACGCATAGACAAGGCTGCCTTCCACCCCCGTCTGCGTGACCATGAACTCGCCCTGGCGGAATTGCAGCGCACCGTCGTCGCCAGACGGCAAACCAATGCCGACCGACTTGACCGGCTGCCCCGCAAAGCGCTCCCGAAAATACGGGCTCCAGTCCGCATCAAACCCGCAGTTGGCGGGCTTGAGCGGCAGCACCTGCACACCGCGCGCCTCCAGATGCGGCACCCAGGCGCCATCGGAGCCCAGGCGCGGCCAGCTACCACCGCCCATGGCAAACACGACGGCGTCGGCTTGTACAACACGCTCGCCATCAGGCGTGTCAAAACGCAGCGTTTGCGCATGATCCGATGCCGACGGTGCACCCCACCCCACCCAGCGGTGCCGCATGTGCAACTGCACACCCGCCTGACGCAACCGGTGCAGCCATGCACGCAGCAACGGCGCGGCCTTCATCTCGGTCGGAAACACCCGGCCCGAGCTACCGACAAACGTGTCGATGCCCAATCCATGAATCCACGCGCGCAGCGCATCGGGGTTGAGGCGATCAATGATCGGCGCAAGCTGTTCGCGACGCGCGCGATAGCGCCCCAGAAACGCATCCAGCGGCTCCGAATGCGTGATGTTCATCCCGCCAATGCCCGCCAACAGAAACTTGCGCCCGGCCGAGGGCATGGCATCAAACACCGCCACGCGCACGCCTTGGTTGGACAACACTTCAGCCGCCATCAGCCCGGCGGGGCCGGCACCGATCACGGCAACAAGGGGGGCACTCAAGGGGGCATTCAGCGGTTCAGACATGCGATGGCGGGCGGTGGCGCGCGTGACGCGCGTGACAAACAGGCGGGGGCGCTATTGTCACATCCCCGCTTGGCGCGGGCAAACAAAGCGGCGCATGGCGCGCATGCGGGTGCACGCCCCGTCGCCCGGCCCGCTTTTCGGTAAACTCACGGCTTCGCTCCCGTTTTTCTCTCGGCACCGTGCACCCGCGTGCAGATGCCGCCAAGCTGTCCTGACGATGTCCAACAAGACCCACGAAATCCGCCCCAACCAGTCGATCGAGCTGCTCAAGGAACTGCACATCCTGACGCGCGACGGCAAGATGAATCAGGACAGCCGCCGCAAGCTCAAGCAGGTCTACCACCTGTTCCAGTTTATCGAGCCGCTGCTGGCCGACGTACAGCAGGCCAAGGGACATGTCTCGCTGGTCGATCACGGCGCGGGCAAGTCGTACCTGGGCTTCATCCTGTACGACCTGTTCTGCAAGGAACAACCCGGCGATGGCACCTCGCACATCTACGGCATTGAAACGCGTGAAGAGCTGGTCACCAAGTCGACCGAGCTTGCCGCGCGGCTGGGCTTCAAGGGGATGTCGTTCCTGAACCTGTCGGTGGCGGAATCGATTACATCCGATCGCCTGCCGGCCACCATCGACGTGGTGACCGCACTGCACGCGTGCAATACCGCCACGGACGATGCGATCCGCTTCGCGCTCGAAAAGCACGCGCAGTACATCGTGCTGGTGCCGTGCTGCCAGGCAGAGGTGGCCGGGGTGCTGCGCAAGAACAAGGGCAAGTCGCTTGGCAATGCGCTGACAGAAATCTGGCGCCACCCGCTGCACACGCGCGAGTTCGGCAGCCAGGTCACCAACGTGCTGCGCTGCCTGCAGCTTGAAGCCCACGGCTATCAGGTGAGCGTGACGGAACTGGTTGGCTGGGAGCACTCGATGAAGAACGAGCTGATCATCGCGCAATACAAAGACCTGCCGCGCCGGCGCCCAACCGAGCGGCTGCAAGAGGTGATCAGCACGCTGGGGCTGGAAGAACTGCACGAGCGGTTTTTTGCGCCCGCTTGATAGCGAAAAAAAAACCGCGCACTTGCGCGGCTCCCAACATGCAGAAAGGGCTTGAACCGTCGTTGGTTCAAGCCCTTTCGTCTTTGATGTGGCCTAAGCCGCCTCAGTCGTAGTCGAACCGCAGTGTCGGGCTCGCGTTTGCACGGCCCGCCGTTACGGTTCCTGTGCGGTAGTAGCGCGCTGCAATGGGCACATTCAACGTGGCGCCAGCAGCAGCGCTCACGACCGTCGGGGTCGCAGAATTGACGACCAGCGGGTTGCCGCCATACAGCACCTCCACGCCAATGCCCTGGGCAACACCGGCACCCCCTGCTCCCGTCAGGGCCACCGCCGTATTGGGGCCACCGGCGGCTTGCGTACCTTGCAGCGTCATTCTCACGCGGGGCGAACCCGTACAAGTCAACGCAATGTTTTGCGTCCCACTGGCGGTGGATCGAGAGCCGACGTTCGAAAATGAACCGCCCGAGACATTGCCCAGCGGAATCGTGATGCTTGTATTGTTGACGGTGCATGTTGGCGCCGCAATGCTCGAGACACGAGCGTATACGTTGTAGCCAACCGTGCCATTACTCACGAATCTTGCCTGCCCGACGAGAACAAGCCCCCCCCGCCAATCGGTGCCATTGCTGTTCAGCTTGACCAACTCAGCTGAAAGGGTACTGGAGCCGAGCGTATAGCTGACTGTCCCACTCGAGCTCATCGTTGCAATCGTCAAGGCAGAATCGTTGCCAAGCACGGTGTTGCCCGATCGGAGTACCAAGCCGTAGCGAGAGTTAGCCCCTGCCGTCAGCGTAATCGAGCCATCACTTCCACCCCGCGCCCCTGTGGGCACATAGAGGACCAGCCTGTCGGAGCCCCCTGAACCAGAACACCTGGCGGTCCACGGGGTACCCGTTGCGACAACTGTGGTTCTCCCAAGAGAACCCACCCCTTTGTCGATGATGTTTCCCATCTCAGCAGTGGCTACGTAGTTTCCGCCAGTGCAGTTAACTTGCGCATAGGCGCTTTGTGAAAAATGAAACGCAGCAATGGCCATGAGGCCGTACTTCATTCTGTTGATCAACATCGCCATATACCTTCTTCCCCGTTTCTTGTGGCCGAGCCGCCTCAGTTGTAGTCGAACCGCAGTGTCGGGCTCGCGTTTGCACGGCCAGCCGTTACGGTTCCTATGCGGTAGTAGCGCGCTGCAATGGGCACATTCAACGTGGCGCCAGCAGCAGCGCTCACAACCGTCGGGGTCGCAGAATTGACGACCAGCGGGTTGCCGCCATACAGGATCTGCACGCCAATGCCCTGGGCAACACCGGCACCCCCTGCTCCCGTCAGGGCCACCGTGGTATTGGGGCCGCCAGCGGCTTGCGTACCTTGCAAGGTCATTCTGACGCGGGGCGAATACGCACACGTCAACGCAATGTTTTGCGTTGCGCTAATGGGGGATGGCGTGCCGACACCGGAAAGTGAGCCGCCCGAGACATTGCCCAGCGGAATGTTGACGCTCCCGGTGTTGACGGTGCAAGTGGGTGTCTGCCGGGTAAAGCCATTCACGCAGGCCCCAATGCCAGCCAAGTAATTGCTCATACCGTCGCTTGCCACCAAATTACCAATGGGAGTTAGCTGCGTACAGAACCCATTATTAAGACTGGTAGTAGCGCTTGTTTTGATCAATTGCGCGGTGATGCCGGAAGGTGCCTGGTCATAGTTGCCTGCGGCCGAATACGTTCTATAGACAACCTCGCTACGCAGCGGAGTCCCGTTATATAGTATTCGTACCGACGCACCATTAATGTTATAGCTCGGCACATCTACATTACTGGCCGGCCGAAGATTCGACGAACCGTTTGCACGCGTGCCATTAACAAGCGTACAGGACAAGGTAGACGGATAAGTTCCTGAATCAACAACGGTGGCTGTTGCCAAGACGCCGCCAATTGGAATATTCGGATTATCTACAACATTATTGAATGTCGCTACCCAAGATCCGACTCGCCCAATGAAGCTCCACGGTTGGCATACGGTATAGCTTGCCATCGCATTACCTGACGCGCAAAAGAAAGCCACGACCCCAAACAACCAAGTGGATAGCCTGAGCCCGCTATTGCCCTTAAAAAATATTGGCTGTTTCATATCAACCTCAACTCAATCAAATAATGCTGTGGTGGCAGCCGCCTGCCCGCGCTTAGTTGATGGTGAACGTCAACGTGGCCGTTGCATTGGCCGCACCGGCCGTCGGGGCGGCTGTGGTGGCGAAATACCGCGCCCCAACACGCACCGTGACAGTGGCGCCAGTGGGGATCGTGACGGCCGTGCCACGCGTCAACAGCGTTCCAGGTGTGCCAGTCGTGGCGGTGCTGTACAAAAGCTGCACGCCCACGCCAGTTGCAATGCCTGTACCACTACCCGTGAGGGCCAGCACGGTCGTGTTTGCTGTGCCGGTGTGTTGCGTGCCGGTCATCGTCATCTTGATGCCGGGGCTGGAGGTGCAGGTGAGCGTAATGTTCTGCATCCCGGCGGTAGCGGAGAAATCTCCAGGTGCCTTGAACGTGCTGGCCGCAACGGTGCCCAGAGGAATCGTGAGCGACGAGCCCCCCGTAATCCGGCACTCACCGGTGATGTTGCCCGTCACATTAACGGTGGACGTTTGAGCCAAGGCTTCGGTAGCACCACCGGCAATCAGCAGCAGGGCAGCCAGCGCATGGGGCAGGCAACGCTTGTGGTTCGCGATCTTCATGAAGACTCTGTGAGTAGAAGGTTCGGCAATGGCGCCGGTTACGGTAAAGAACTGCGCAGTGCATGCGCATCTGCAGAAAATCGGGTTACGGCACAAGCGGCGCCTCCTGCGCGCTTGATCCGCCGGCGTCGTCAATCACGTCAAAACTGGCCCGGACGTCGCCACTGGGGCGGCTCGTCAGTTGGAGCGGTGCGAGTGAAAACGTGGCCGTGGCGCCCGGTGCCACCATGCCGCCGTCGTCATTGCGCTTGAGAACGCCGTCAACTTTCAGCCCAACATCCGCAAAGTTGACGTAGTACGGCGTGGGGTTGGTCACCTCCAGGGCAAAGCCCTGGCCGCCCTCGCCCGTCACCCATTTCCAACTGAGTTGCTTGAATGCATCGTTGGGATTGCCCTGCAAGCCCAACGGCCGAAAGATCAGCTTGATGCGTGTGCGCGTTGCAAACTGAACCTGATTGACGCTTGCCCCATTGGCCGCTTTGGGCGGCACCTCCAGCACGTTGAACCAGAACATCGTCTCTTGGTTGTCGGGCAGCGGGTCACCGGTGTAGGTCAACCGCACAGCGTGGCCGCTGTTGGGCTCCATGCGAAACATGGGCGGCCGGATAAAGAACGGCGCCTTGATGGCATCGGGGGTTTCCAGCGGGTCTCCGGTGTCCACCCACACCTGCGCCAGCACGGGCTGCTTGCCCTGGTTAGCCAAGGAGACCGTCACCTCCTTCTGGTCGGCGGGATAGATCACGCGCGTTGCGCCAATCACCACACTGGCTTGCACTGCACTGGCGCCGCACCCCATCACCAACAGGCACGCGGCCATGAAACGGCGGACAGACATACGTCACCTCATGGTTGGAATGTGGATCAACGTGGCCTGGCCCGCCCGCACGTTTGCGACACACATGCGTGCAATCTCTTGCGGCAGGGGGAATTTCTGCGGGCGCTCAACCGCGCTGGCGGCGGAGCCAATGGACAGACCGGAAACGACAGGCCTGATTCTGGAGACTGGCGGGCGAAAGCGTTATAAGACTGCTCCTAAATTTGAGGACGCAGTCGTGCGCGTTTGACTGAGAGCGCGGCATTGCGCCCGCTCTTGGTGGCATCCCCGCCCGTCTCGGGGAACCGTCTTGCTATCGTTATTGGCGTTACTGGCGCTATTAGCGTTATTGGCGCTCGCCAGCCTGCTCTACGGCGGTCAGCACTTCCCACGTTTCAGGGTTGACCTGACACCCTTCCAGCACCATCGACACGAATGCGCCAATGCCATCCAAGAACCCGGCCCGATATTCCGGTGGATGCGCACTGGCGTGGGCCAGCGCCCAGCGCAGCGTATCGGGGCGGAATTGGCGGTGAATGCGCAGATCTGCCTGCGTGCGGCAGAGGTAGTCTCGCGCAGCCAGTGCGCCGGTCAGGTAGATGCGACGTTGGCTGGGAGTCATTGCGCACCTCCTGACCGGCAGGAATGGGGGCGGTGTTTGGGTGGGGATGGGTACGACGCGGGGCGATGCCCGCTTGCGACTCCAGACATAGAACCTCCTGTGAGATAACAGAGGCCCAGCCATTCGCTGCTACACGAGGGTGGCGGGCCTGACGGCAGGGGTAGCAGACCGGTCTCACAGGACACCGGCAGACCCGAAGGTCTCCCTGCCCGGCCCGCCATAAAAACAATAGGCGTGCACAAGCTCCAGATGAAAAAAGCCGCGTGGCAGCGGCTATCCGGCCTGTGAGAAAGAGACGGGCTGCTACACCCGGCTACCGTTGGTGCGGCAGCGATCGCAATTATAGCGATGCACGCGCCGCTCGGATTCCGATTCTTCGATGCCACACGGACGCGGCCCGACGTCGCCCCGCCACCCTCCGGCGCTGGACCTCCAACCTCCAATGCCGCACCTAAAACCTCCGCAGCCGGACCTCCGCACCTCCGGCGTCGGACCTTTTAGCTCCGGCGTCGGACCTTTTAGCTCCGGCATCGGACCTTTTAGCTCCAGCGTCGGACCTCTGACCTCCGTGCACACACCTTTTAGGTGCGAAGGCGGACGTTCAGACCTCCGGCGTCGGACCTTTAACCCCCAGCGCCGGACCTTCAACCTGCGCGCATGCACCTTTTAGGTGGAGCGCCGGACCTCTTGGACTCCATCACCGGAGCTTTACGCTGCGTCGCCGGACCTCAGACCTCCGCAGGCGCGCCCTCGGGCGCCACCGGCATAGGAGTTTTCGGAAAATGCGCCCGAAACCGGCCCCAGGCCTTGCGATACGCCGCGTTGCCCGCCACTCTCGCGCGGTCATGCCGGTTGGCATGGCGTATCTGCATTTCACCAAGGAATCCAATGCCACAAAACCTGATCTCATTTGCGCCCAGCACCGCAGACCTCGCCGCCATTGATGGCGCGCTCAAAACGCTGGAAGACAAGTTCGTCAGCCTGATTGATCTGTCGACCGAGCAGCGCGGCGCGCTCGTCAAGATGGGCGACAAGTCCGAAGCCTTCTGCCGCAAAGCGGTCGAAGTGCTTGCCGCCAACCCCAACGTGCTGCCGCCCAACTTCAACGTGGCAGAAATGCGGCGTGACCTGGCGGGCTTCGATACGCTGCGCCCGCGCATGGTCCGCTTTGAAAAGCTCTACGAAAAGATGCGCGACTCGCAGCTCGCACTCGGCAGCGATGTGATGAGCGCCGCGCTGGAGGGCTACGCCCTGCTGAAGGTGGCCGGCAAGGGTGAAGCGCTGGATACCGCGCGTAAAGCCCTATCGGTGCGCTTCAGCAGCCGCGCGGTGAAGAAGGAAGAGGTCGCGGCCCAGTAACGCGGCGCCGCACCACCAAGCCCTCGCCCAAAAGCGCGAGGGCTTTTGCTTTGGGCCTGCGCGTATTGGGGTGTTGCGCGTAACGCAAAACCCGCCGCCCGAGTGTGCACCTGCACAAGTTTTAAGACAATTCTCATTCTGCCGAAGGCGCCCGCTCCCTAGCATGACCTTGTCACCTACACCAACCTCGAAGGAACAGGGATATGAACAAGGTTTATCGCAGCGTCTGGAACGCCACCACCAATACGTGGGCAGCGGCGGCCGAAACGGCCAAGTCGCGCTCGAAGGGCTCGGCGCGCGTTGCGCGTACTGCCGTGGCAGCCCTGGTGCTGGGCGGTGTTTCGATGAGCGGCGCGTTTGCTACGGAAGTGGACGCAGCTGACGAAGAAGAAACGATCAAGAAAACCGTGAGCCAAGTGCAGAGCACTGGCACGGTTGGCACGCAATCGATGGGCACCCAATCGATCGGCACCAGCGCAATTGGCACCACGGCTGCGCTAGATGACGCCTATATCAAGGTGAATGCGAATAGTGGCCGCACCGCGGCTACCGCCACTGGCAGTGCTTCCGTTGCAATTGGCTCTGGCGCTGCCGTAGGTAATAGCTATGGTGTAGCGATCGGCTCCAACGCTCAGGCTGGCAACGACCCGCTCAATACCAAAACGCTCGCAACCGCAGTCGGTACGGATACCGTGGCCTCGGCAGTCCGCTCCACTGCAATTGGGTCATCCGCAACTGCAACGGCCGACTACGCGTTCGCCGGCGGTGGTTATCTTGCATCGGCAACTGGCAGCGCCTCTACCGCTCTCGGCTCTAACTCGCGTGCCACAGGCAATTACTCCATCGCAATCGGCGGTGCGACAAGCTCCGACGCAAACGGCGGGCGTGGTGCTTATGCTAGCGGCGCCAGTAGCGTCGCCATTGGCGTGGTGAGTGAAGCGCGAGGTCGCAACTCCGTCGCCTTGGGCGCCAACAGCCTCGCTGATCGCGACAATACGGTGTCCGTAGGTGCGGTCAACAACCGTGATGGGAGCACCTTCACCCGGCAGATCGTCAACATGGCCGCAGGTACGCAAGCCACCGACGCCGTGAACGTGAGCCAGCTCTCGCCTGTGGTGGCGGCACTGGGCGGCGGCGCCACCATCAACCCGGATGGCTCGGTAACCGGCCCGACCTACACGCTCGCCAACGGCGGTACGCAAACCACCGTGGACGGTGCGCTGAATGCGCTCGATGGTGCGTTGACCACGGCCAACGGCAACATCGCACGCAACACGGCTGACATCACCAACATCCGCAACGACATAGACAGCGGCTCGATTGGTCTGGTGCAGCAAGCCGCCCCCGGTGCAAACCTGACCGTGGGCGCGAACACCGACGGCGCAGCCGTTGACTTTGCCGGCACGGCAGGCGCCCGCAAGCTGATCAACGTGGCCGATGGTGCGGTCTCGACCATCAGCAAGGAAGCGATCAATGGTTCGCAACTGCGTACCGTGTCTGACAGCGTGGCTTCGATCATTGGCCCAGGCACAACGGTCAACCCCGATGGTTCGATCTCGACCCCGGGATTTACCGTGGGTGATGGCCACGGCGGCACGACCA
>NZ_CATZLL010000025.1:0-34879 GCF_958415495.1 Ralstonia flaminis
GCGTGAACTCGCTTTCCACTGGCTTGAGCACCACGAATAGCAACGTCGCATCGCTGAGCACCGGCCTGAGCACGACCAATAGCACGGTGACGTCGCTGTCGACCTCGGCCTCGACCGGCATCAGCACCGCGCAAAGCGGCGTGAACTCGCTTTCCACTGGCTTGAGCACCACGAATAGCAACGTCGCATCGCTGAGCACCGGCCTGAGCACGACCAATAGCACGGTGACGTCGCTGTCGACGTCGGCCTCGACCGGCATCAGCACCGCGCAGAGCGGTGTGAACTCGCTGTCGACGGGTTTGAGCACGACGACTAGCAGCGTCGCATCGCTGAGCACGGGCCTCAGCACAACCAATAGCGCGGTGACGTCGCTGTCGACGGGTTTGAGCACGACGAACAGCAGTGTCGCGTCGCTGTCCACCGGCCTAAGTACAACGAACAGCAATGTTGCTTCGCTGTCGACGGTTCTTGGGAATGCCGTGCAGTACGACGACAGCACGCACACGAAGGTAACGCTGGGTGGTGTTGGAGCCAGCGCACCGGTGACGCTGACGAACGTGGCGGCGGGCGCGGTGAACGCGACGAGTACGGACGCGATCAACGGTAGTCAGTTGGCGTCGCTGTCGACGTCGGCCTCAACCGGGATTAGTACGGCGCAAAGCGGGGTGAACTCGCTGTCGACGGGTTTGAGCACGACCAACAGCACCGTGGTCTCGCTGTCGACCTCGACCTCGACTGGCATCAGCACGGCACAAAGCGGGGTGAACTCGTTGTCGACGGGCTTGAGCACCACCAACAGCAGTGTTGCGTCGCTGAGCACCGGCCTGAGCACGACCAGCAGCACGGTGACCTCGCTGTCGACCTCAGCGTCGACCGGCATCAGTACCGCGCAGAGCGGCGTGAACTCGCTTTCCACCGGTTTGAGCACGACGAACAGCAATGTTGCATCGCTGTCGACGGTTCTCGGGAACGCGGTGCAGTACGACGACAGCACACACGCCAAGGTGACGCTGGGTGGTGTCGGCTCAAGCACACCGGTGACGCTGACAAACGTCGCACCCGGTGCGGTAAACGCGACCAGCACGGACGCGGTCAATGGCAGCCAACTGGCCTCGCTGTCGACCTCGGCATCGACCGGCATCAGCACAGCGCAGAGCGGGGTGAACTCGCTGTCCACCGGACTGAGCACCACCAACAGCAGCGTCGCGTCGCTGAGCACGGGTCTGAGCACGACCGACAGCACCGTTGCATCGCTGTCGACGTCGGCTTCGACTGGGATTAGCACGGCGCAAAGCGGCGTGAACTCGCTTTCGACGGGTTTGAGCACGACGAACAGCAGTGTCGCGTCGCTGAGCACCGGTCTGAGCACGACCGACAGCACGGTTGCATCGCTATCGACCTCAGCGTCGACCGGCATCAGTACCGCGCAGAGCGGCATGAACTCGCTGTCCACCGGACTGAGCACCACCAACAGCAGCGTCGCGTCGCTGAGCACAGGTTTGAGCACGACCAACAGCTCGGTGACGTCGTTGTCGACGTCGGCCTCGACCGGCATCAGCACAGCGCAGAGCGGCGTGAACTCGCTGTCCACCGGCCTGAGCACAACGAACAGCAACGTTGCATCGCTGTCGACGGTGCTCGGGAATACCGTGCAGTACGACGACAGCACGCACACGAAGGTAACCCTGGGTGGTGCCGGATCAAGCACGCCGGTGACGCTGACAAACGTGGCGGCGGGCGCGGTGAGCGCGACCAGCACCGACGCGATCAACGGCAGCCAGTTGGCCTCGCTGTCGACGTCGGCTTCGACTGGCATCAGCACCGCGCAGAGCGGCGTGAACTCACTGTCCACGGGGCTGAGCACGACGAACAGTACCGTCGCATCGTTGTCGACTTCGGCCTCGACCGGCATTAGCACTGCACAGAGTGGGGTGAACTCGCTCTCCACCGGCCTGAGTACGACAAACAGTAATGTCACATCGTTGTCGACGGCGCTCTCGACGGGACTCGGGAATGCCGTGCAGTACGACGACAGCACACACACGAAGGTAACCCTGGGTGGTGCCGGATCAAGCACGCCGGTGACGCTGACAAACGTGGCGGCAGGTGCGGTGAGCGCGACCAGCACGGACGCGGTCAACGGCAGTCAACTGGCCTCGCTGTCGACGTCGGCATCGACTGGGATCAGCACCGCGCAGAGCGGCGTGATCTCGCTGTCGACAGGGTTGAGCACAACGAACAGCAGTGTCGCGTCGCTGAGCACAGGGCTGAGCGCGACGAATAGCGCGGTGTCCTCACTGTCGACCTCGGCCTCGACCGGGATCAGCACTGCACTGAGTGGGGTGACCTCGCTCTCCACCGGCTTGAGCACCACGAATAGCAATGTCACCTCGCTGTCGACGGCGCTCTCGACTGGGCTCGGGAATGCCGTGCAGTACGATGACAGCACGCACACGAAGGTGACGTTGGGCGGCGTTGGGGCCAGCGCACCGGTGACGCTGACGAACGTGGCGGCGGGCGCGGTGAGCGCCACAAGTACGGATGCAGTCAACGGCAGCCAGTTGGCCTCGTTGTCGACGTCGGCTTCGACGGGGATCAGTACCGCGCAGAGCGGGGTGACCTCGTTGTCCACCGGACTGAGTACAACGAACAGCAGTGTCGCATCGCTGAGCACGGGCTTGAGTACGACAAACAACAACGTGATGTCGCTGTCGACTGGGCTGAGCACGACCAACAACAATGTCGCATCGCTGTCGACCGCGCTGTCGAGCGGGCTCGGCAACGCTGTGATGTATGACAACGCGTCGCACAACAGCGTCACCCTCGGTGGGGTGGGGGCAACCGCTCCTGTCCTGCTGACCAACGTTGCTGCTGGAGCGGTGGCGTCTGGCAGTACACAGGCGGTCAACGGCGGCCAGTTGTACAGCTTGTCGACTGCACTCTTCGGTGAGATCGCTTCGCTGTCCACTGGCTTGGGAGCAACGAACTCTCAGGTGACAACGCTGCAGACCGTCGTGAACTCGACGAGTGCGCCCGCTTCTGGATCGGGGGCGCCAGGTGCGGTTGGTGGTACGACGTCTAGCGGCGCGATTCTCACACAAGGGGCTTCTGGGACAGCGGTTACCCAGGTGACGGCTTCCTGCACAAATGCGAGCGGTATCGATTCAACGGCAACCGGGGTATGCGCGCACGCAACGCAAAACGGCTCCACCGCCTACGGTTCAAATGCGCAAGCCACATCTGAGAACACGACGGCAGTCGGCTTCCGTGCCGTGGCCTCTCAGGCTGGTGCCGTAGCCATTGGTTACAACGCCCAAGCGACCGGAGACCCGACGGTTGCCATTGGATACAACGCCACAACCACGGGCAACAACTCGGTTTCAGTTGGCGCCAACGCATCGGCACCTGCGAACAACGCAGTTGCCTTGGGGGCGGGCTCGGTGGCAGACCAGGACAACACCGTATCGGTGGGGGCTCCGGGCGCTGAACGTCGCATCACCAACGTTGCACCGGGCGTCAACGCGACCGACGCCGTCAACATGTCTCAGCTTCAGGGCGTGCAGCAGAACGTCAACAACGTGGCAAAGCAAGCGTACTCCGGCGTTGCCATGGCCGGTGCGTTGGCGGGCTTGCCGCAGGTTGAGCCGGGTAAGACGGCTCAGATTGGTGCCGGTTTCGGAAGCTATGGCGGCTATACCGCGCTGGCTATCGGCGGCAGCGTGCGTGCAGCACAAAACGTGGTGGTCAGGATGGGCGTGAGCGCCACGACATCTGGTCGCACCATGGTCAATGGAGGCGTGGGGTACTCATGGTAACTGCCCAATCTCGGGAGCCTTGTTTGTTGTGCGAGCGGACATGCGAGGCCTGAATATCGGAATCACCATCGGCCTTCGCGAGCCAGGCGAGAGTCTGTGGGTCAACGGCATCAAGCAGAACGCCTTGTTTCTCGCGAAGGTGTTGATGAAGTCCGCTCGTGGCCATCAGGTGACGTTGGTCAATACGACTGCAGTGCCTGTGACGAGCGCGCTGTCCTGGAGTCTGGCCGAGTTCGATACACGCCCCTTCGTGGAAATGAAGGACGCACTTGATGTGCTGATCGAACTCGGCGGCCAGATTGATGCCGAGCAAACCGCATATTTGAAGGCGCGTGGCGTCAAGATCGTCAGTTACGTCTGCGGCGTGGAGTACATCCATGTCACCGAGTCAGTGCTGTTCGGCCGTCGGATGTGGGACACGCTGTTCGTCAACAGAGGGTATGACGAGGTTTGGGCGATTCCGCAGGTGGCCAAGTCATCACTGCCATTTTTGCAGTCGCTGCGTCGTTGTCCGGGCCGCGTCGTTCCGTTTGTGTGGGATCCCATGTTCCTGACGGAGCGCACCCGTGCGCTGCCGGCGCACGGCGAGTACCGGCCGAGCGGGAAATGCGGCAAGCGACTGACCGTGATGGAGCCCAATCACGATGTCGTGAAGTGCTGCTTGTATCCGATGCTGATCATTGATGAGGTCTATCGCCGAGCCCCAGATTCGATCGCGTTCACGCACGTGACGAATGGGGATCACCTTGCGCATGCGAGTCCTGAGTTCGCGATGCTGATGAACTATCTGGAGATAGTTCGCGCTGGAAAGGCGAGTTTTGTTGGGCGATTCGACACGCCAACGTTTCTGTCGGAACTGACAGACGTGGTTGTCTCTCATCAGTGGGAGAACCCGCTCAACTACTTCTACTTTGATGTCTGCTGGCAGGGCTATCCCCTCGTGCACAACGCAAGCCTTGCCCAGGACATTGGTTACTACTACCCAGACAACGATGTGCAGAAGGCAGCGGATCAGCTCGTGATCGCGCTGGAAGATCACGACGAGGACTGGGAGCACTACACGCGGCAACAGCGGCAACTGCTGCGCCGGTTCACGTCGGAGAATTCGGTGGTCGTTTCCGAGTACGACGCACTCATCGATCACCTGTTTCGATAGCGGTATGGCCTGAGCGGGGTTGCCGGGCAAGGGAAGGGTATTTCAAAAAAAAAATAGACAACGACAGGCTTCGAGTTGGCATCTCGCTATTTGCGCGAGATGGCCAGAGCATCTGGGAAAACGGGATCCACCAGAACATCGCCTTTCTCGCCATGATGCTGAGTCGATCAAACCAGGTTGGCGAGATCTATTTCCTGAATGGCGGCGATGCGCAGTCGCTGCCGGCTGGGCTGGATCTTGGCGGGCTCAATGTGCCACTCGTCAATCCGCGCGATGTCACGCACGAGCTTGACGTCGTCATCGAGATGGGCGCGCAGCTACCCGTTGAGTGGCTCAAGCAGATGAAGGCGCTTGGCAAGAAGCTGGTCGCGTTCTTTGTAGGGCATCCCTATGCGGCGTTGTGCGAGACCCCTATTTTTGAAAGACCGTCCGGACATATTTTCAACGGCGGCCCGTTTGACGAAATCTGGTTATTGCCGCAATACGAGAAGACCTCGAAAGCGCTACTGCAGACGCTAATGCGTGCACCTGTTTATGTGATGCCGCACATCTGGTCTCCATACTTTCTGGAGCGGCGCATTGCGCAACTTGCCAACGACGGCATCACATTCGGCTATCAACCCGGGCGCGGGAAGTGGCGTCTGTCGACGCTGGAGCCGAACATTTCAGTGGCGAAGACCTGCCACTATCCGATGCTGGTTTGCGAGGAGTTCTTTCGCGCAAAGCCAGAAGCGGTTGAGCACCTGTTCGTCGTCAATGCCTTGCACTTGAAGGAGCACCCGACCTTCCTGTACTTCGCCAATAGCTTGAATCTTGTCAGGCAGCACAAGGCAACGTTCGAGCAGCGAATCGACTTGCCGGGCTTCTTGTCACAACACGCTGATGTCGTTGTTTCACATCAATGGGAAAACGCACAGAACTATTTGTACTACGACGTACTGCATGGCGGCTATCCGCTCATTCACAACTCGCCAATGCTTGGCGATGCCGGGTACTACTACCCAGGCTTTGATTCTGAAGCGGGTGGGCGGGCGCTCCTGGATGCCTGGCAGCAGCACGATCTGCAGCTTGATCGCTATCAGGCAAGCGCCAATGCCTTGCTGAGATCCGTAGCGATCGACAATCCCGCAAACCTTGACGCATTCACTAGGCGTCTTCTCGCCTGATTCCCTTTAGAGAGGACGTATGTCGATATCGAACACTCTTGACGTATCCGTTGGCAACAAGCGGCTGGTTGTTGGGGTCTCGCTGTTTGTGCGAGGGACTGGCCAGTCGTTGTGGGAGAACGGCATTTTCCAGAACTGCTTGCTCTTGATCCTTCTGCTGCGGCAATCGCCGATCGTGGCCGAGGCCGTCATGGTGAGCGGTGGCGGGAGTGTGGCTGACCCACGGATGATGCTTGACGAGTGGAGTGTCCCGTTGCTCACGCAAGACGAGACCATGCAGCGCTGCGACGTGGTGATTGAAATGAGTGCGCAGTTCAGCATCGAGTGGATCACGGCATTCCGCCAGCGCGGGGGGAAGGTCGTGACGATGCGCGTCGGTAACGACTACGTGATCGATATCGAGCGCGCCATCTTCAACAAGCCGTCTGGCTTCCTGTTCTCTGGTGCGGCTTACGATGGCGTATGGACGATCCCGGAATTCGAGCATTCCTGTTTGCACTATTACCAAACCGGATTGCGCTCGCCTGTGACGGTCATGCCGCATCTGTGGCACCCCGTGTTGTTCGATAAAGCGCGAGCCACCTTGGGAGCGGGTCTATCGTTCGGCTATCAGCCAGGCAAATCACGTTGGCGTGTCGCCATGTTCGAGCCAAACATCTGCATGGTGAAGACCAGCTTCATCCCCATGCTTGTTGCCGAGGAGGCGTATCGCGCCAAGCCAGATTTTCTCGAGTGCGTGCGGGTGTGCAACACGCTGCATATGAAGGATCACACGACGTTCGTGCACTTCTCCAGAAGCTTGGACATTGTCACGCATGGGTTGACGACATTCGAGGGCCGATTTGCCGTCTACGAGTTCATGGCGGCGCATGGTGATGCGGTGGTCTCCCACACGTGGGAAAACGCGCAGAACTATCTCTACTATGAGCTGCTGTATGGCGGTTACCCATTGATTCATAACTCGCCATACCTTGGGAAAGCAGGCTATTTCTACCCTGACTTTGATTGTCAGGCAGGGGGCAGGGCGCTGCTGGATGCATTCTCCAAGCACGATGAGAATTTTGATGCGTATTGCGATGAAGCTGCGCACATTCTCGATGCGGTGAGTATCGACAACCCAAAAAATATCACCGCGTATACGGAAGCAATCCTGCATCTCTATCGGCGAGGGTAGAGAGGATGGTGTTCCTAGGCCGCCCGCATGACGACTCGGATAGCCCCCGACGTAACGATTGTTTTTTGAGTTTTTCATCCACCGTCCGATAACCTTCCAAAGACCAGTGATCTATCAATGGTTGGGGCGGACGGATGAGCCTTTTCGTCCTTAGGAGTTCCGGTCATTCGTTACCAAGCCAATGTCAAGCATGAAAGTCGCTTCTATTGAAGATGATCCGGCGCAGGCTGCTTTGATAAAGAAGATCATTGAATCCGCCGGGCACGAGTGCGAGAGCTTCCGCGACGGGGTGTCGATCATTCGCGCGCTTCGGAGTCAAATCTTCGATCTCTTTATCCTGGATAGGAATTTGCCGGATATTGACGGCCAGGAATTGGTGCAGTGGATACGGAATACAGTGGGGTCAAGCGCTCCGATTATCTTTGTCACGTCGTATATTTCGGAGTCCTTTGTGGTTGGGGCGCTAGACGCCGGCGCTGATGACTACATACCGAAGCCAATCAGAGAAAGTGAGCTGGTGGCAAGAGTCAGCGCGCTGCTGCGCCGATCGTATCCATCATCGCGGCTTGACAGTGCCATCCTTCAGATCGATCCGTTCAGTCTGGATGCCAAAACGAAGACTGCGATGTTGCACGGGAAAGATGTTGGGTTGGCGCCCCGTGAGTTCGACGTCGCAATGTACTTGTTCAAAAATATCGGGCAGCTGGTGCCAAGGGATGCCATCGAGAAGGCAGTTTGGGGGCGCGTAATTGGGCCGGACTCGAGAACACTGGATACACATGTCTCGCGAGTCAGAATGAAGCTAGGGGTAAGACAGGAGAATGGCGTACGACTGATTAATGTTTACTCTCACGGATTTCGGCTGGTAAGGGTAGGTGAGGAGTAGCGCAGTTTTTCAAAGGAACATAGTGAAAAAATGAAAGATACACGTGCCGAATTTTTCTCGAATGTTTATCAGAACAATTTGTGGGGTAGCGGACAGAGTCGGTCCGGTGAGGGTTCGGAACTGGCGTGGACTGGCGACTTGGTTGAGAGGCTTCCGGCCTTGCTGCGCACATACGGCGTGCGGCGCCTGCTGGATGTGCCGTGTGGCGACTTCCACTGGATGCAGACAGTTGACCTAGATGGTGTGGAGTACGTCGGCGGCGATATCGTGCCGCAGATCGTGGCGGTAAATCGGGAGCGATATGCCTCAGCCAGCCGCAGCTTTATCGAGTTGGACATTGTTGCGGATGCTCTGCCATCGGCTGACATGATTTTCGTGCGGGACTGCTTTATCCATTTCAATAATGCCTTGGTGATGGAGGCGCTGCGCAACATTGCTCGCAGTGATATCCGGTATTTATGTGTCACCCATGATC
The DNA here is from genome assembly GCF_958415495.1 of Ralstonia flaminis. NCBI lineage: Bacteria > Pseudomonadati > Pseudomonadota > Betaproteobacteria > Burkholderiales > Burkholderiaceae > Ralstonia > Ralstonia flaminis. Next base: position 8,673 of record NZ_CATZLL010000025.1, read on the forward strand.
TGAACGCGGCACGCTATCCAAACGGACACAACATCGAACTGGATCGCGCGCAGGCGGGCGTTAATTTTGAGTACCGACCGATTCACTTCGAGCTGCCACCGTACTCGTTTCCGCCTCCCGTTGCTGCGTTAAAGGATGGTGATAACTGGGCCGAGTGGGCTGGTGTCAAGACGATGGCCGTATGGGATGTGGCCACGATGAGGACGGCGCTATCTGCGCTAGGACGTTAGAGGACAACGCTGGGTTGAGGCATTGAAGAGTTGAAGCATCGAAAGTTTGTGGATAGTGTTCGACGGAAGCAAATTCCGTCACATTTTCCTCCCGCTAAGTCCTTGATTATTCGGTGAGAGTCGAAAGCGTGCGCTGTTTTTGCTTACAACCAAGCTGGTAGCAATTGCAGCGACGTTTTGTCCGGTGGAAGCAAAGCTAGCGAACCGCCGACCGATGAAAGGAATTGCAGCGACGATCTGACCAATCACTTGATGCAATAACCCATCGTCGGCCAAGCACATCCTGTGCGGCGGTAATGACACGTTTTCGCTTTGCGTGTACTCACGCCACGTAGCGCGCGGTGATAAACACAGACTCTTCGTCGGTAGGCGGCGGGCACCATCCCGCCATCAAGCGATCAATGAACTCGTATCGGATATCTTCAGATCGCGCGGTGGAGGTGAGCCGGCTCAATAGCCCGTGGGCGTGCAAATCCTCCTGTGCCTCCGTGAGCTCTGCTTCATTGGTAACGCGAAGGCGGAGCGTCGAGAACCACTCCCCATAGAAAATTGCCAACTGCTTCCAACACTGGTCTGCAGCGGGTCCCGCGCACGTCATGTAGCGGCGCCATCTTTCGGATGCCATAGCCTCGTAGGTGAGTGCGTAGCTAGGGAGGTCTCCGCGAGCTTGGGCGAGCCTTAGGCAAAACAGCGCAACATTGAGTCCAGCCCATGTTCTGTCTGGCGAGCCAATCGGTTCAAGCAGGCGATCGACGTACTGCCTGGCACTTTGCTCCGAACGAGCTGGAAACTCTGGGATGGGGATGCCCATGGCACTTACTGGCCCTCGCCATGACACCACCGCGTCGACCGTTACACGCCCAATCGCGGACAAGGCCCAGAGCGGCATTGAAAGGACTCGAGACGCTTCACTTGTTCTTTGCGTGAGTCGCTCCAGCCACACTTTTGAAACGGGATCCCCTCGTGTGAGCGCTCGCGGCAAATCTAGCCGGCCGTAGCAGAGTTTTTCCCACCACCTGCTTCGCTCGCTCGGCACAAATGCACTTCCCATCAGCTGTTTCTCAACGGCATACGGAGTCCAGACACCGAGCGTTTCGCAGGCGATGTCAAACACGAGCCGACTTTGGTAGTGCCTCAAATGTCGATTCCCACGCGCGGCGCATTGGATGCCGTGCAATGGAAAGCGTGTGAGTTCAACGTAACACCCGGGTGGAGGATCGCATTGAACTGGAGAGAACGCATACATCGTTCGTTGGCAGTCGTCTAGGGCGATTTGCTGCTGATAAATATGCCTTGCGAGCGCACTGCCGCGCAACCATCGTGAGGAAGCGTTATCCGTTGTTTTGCGTTTCTTTCGATTTCCATCGGTTCTCGTCCATGTCCAACTCGGCTAGGCCCGTTGACGTGCGCCTTGAGTCATATCTTTTGGGGCAGCACGGACCTCTCATGCACGGAAGAAGTCTTTGGCGAGCGTTGGGCTACGTATCCGCTCAGGCATTTCGGAAAGCGGTCCGGCTGGGAACCGTGCCTGTAAGTACTTTCACGATAGAAAGACGTCGCGGGCGATTTGCTAAGACTTGCGAGGTGGCTCAGTGGATAGCAACGCTGGACGTCGCAGCCCCCAATTCGCTGCCTGAACAGGAGGAAAGCATGCCGCCTGGCTGAAGAAGAACGGAGGGAAAGAAAAGGAAACGCCCCAGTGCGCGAACACTGGGGCGTCTCACCTTAGACTGCGGCCTTCGTCAACTTTGCTCGCTGACGTTTCTAAAGTCTCTGCGCCTTTTCGCCAACTGTCAAGTTGGCGGGCGTTCTCGCGCCTATACACCTCCCCGAAGACTCAAGGTCAATTCGCCCGCCGGGGCGCATTGTGGCCGACGGTGTACTGCCCGCAATCAGGACCGTACACCGTCGCACCAAGCATTCGGTCCCACGCTCGCTGTATTTAGCCAGGAGCGTGTCTGACGACGTTTGTCGAGGAGGGAAGCATGTGGTCCAGTCGTGAACATGGGCATGGAGGCTTACGTGGGCGATACGTCGATTTCCGTGGCGGGGTATTGCGCTGCATTGACCCGTTGCGGCACACGCACGTGGCGTTCGCTACAGAGTTGCACTTTGATAACTGGCTGTTGCACTGGGCAGAGCCAGGTGTTCGTCGTCTTCTGCCTCATAGCGAGCGCTTGACATGCCTCTACCGAGGCCATCAGTTGAGTCTTTCCCCAGACCTACTGCTGGAGCGTAACGGCATTGAAATTCAGATCGTAAACGCTCGTGAGACTCTGGCGAGCCAAGCCAGAGCACGCACGCTCGAATACGTTGCGTGCGCACACGAGTTCAGCTGGTCTGTTAGAACTTCTGAACTGATTCGCGGCAGGCCGATTCTCCTCTCGAATCTTGATCACCTGCGGCAATGTGCGGCAATTCACGCTGACGATCGTGCCCTATGGGTCAGCCGAACCATCGCGACTTTCCTGCTGTCCACCGCCACGACGACGCGTGGCGAAGTCCGCGAGCGCATTCATCAAGAGATACCGGACACGCTTGTTGACGCAGTTCTCATCCGACTGCATGCGACGGGCGTGCTCACAATCCAACTGGAGGAAGCTCGCTATGGCCAGAGCACCATCATTCTCCGCAAATGAGTTTGGGCGGCGCCGTATCCCCGAATGCTATCGATCAATTGAATCGTGGCCGAGCGTTGACGATCAACTTCTCAAGGATTTGGCAACTCGCCGCCGCTATCAGCGGCTGAGCAAGGGCATTGAGCTCTATTTGCATCAGCAGACATTGGCGTGTGTAGAAGAGGCAACCGGGTTATCACGTTCGCGATTCCTGCGGATCTTCAATCGATGTCTGGAGCCCGCACCCGATGGTCGGATCTGGGGACTGAGGGCGTGCATAAGAGGGGCGCGAACGCAACCTCTCCGCCGTATCAAGGCCATCGAATACCACGGTGATGCGCGTGCTGGATTTCAAGGTGCCTTCAACAAGCTGCTTCGCGAGCATCCGAAAATTGAGGAGCGACTGACTGAGGAGTTGAAGGGGGCGGGAAAGGAGAAAGCGCAGCCGAATCGGCTGCACTTCCGTGAAGTTCGGAAAGCGTTCTTGCGTATTACTGAAGAGTTGGGTATTCCGAAGACCGAGTACCCATTCAACACAAAAGCGAGAGGGGCGCGTGCACTGCGTCGATGGCTCAACGAGGTTTTCATTCCACGTCACAGGACGCGTTGGGCCAAGCGTGAATATGGGCCGAACGCTGCGCAGTCACTTGACTATCAAGAGGGACGTGGGCAGGCAAAGCGATTACCCACGCCGTACGAGGCATGGGAGATCGACGAGAACACTATTGATCTGGAGGCTGTCTATGAAATTCCAAACGCAAGCGGGGACTGGGACGAGATCGAGTTGCAACGTGCGTTCGTTATTCGGGCGGTTGATGTCGCGACCGGCGCTAAGCTGGCGAATCGTCTTGTTCTCGCGCAACAGGCCTCAGCTGAAGATGTCGCCGTTCTGCTGTGGGATGCCATCAGCGGTGTCACGTTCGGGGCCGATGCCACCGCAGCCGGCTTGCTCGATAACGGTGCAGGTTATCCAGCGGCGATGATCCCTGCTTTGTGCTTTGCGGTACCGCGAATCATCTATCTTGACAATGCGCTAGCGCACCTCGCCGATCACGTGAATCACCTTATCAAGGATCTGTGGGGAGCCAAAGTCAAATTGGGGCGCCCAGGAACACCACAAGAGCGACCACACATCGAAGCGGACTTCTCAGTACAGGCGAGACAGTTGATCCACCAATTGCCAGGCACCACCGGGTCGGGCCCAGAGGACCCCCTGAGAAAGTCTGCTGCGGTTGGTATCAAAGACCGCGTGCCAGTCCACTGGCTAGCCAAGGCACTCGATTGCTATTGCGCCAATGCCAATGCCTTACCAGCCGCAGCGGCCGGCTACATTGCGCCGCTCGAGCGGCTCAAGCGCAGTCTGGCAAGCGGTGCACTTGCTCCAGTTTACTTACCCGCCGATAGACGGCGCCCCCACTGGTTCAGCAAGCCATGCCCGGTGACGGTAAAGGTGGATCTCCGTAACGGGCGGGGTCCGTACATCAACTATCTATACGTGCGATACAGCAGCGATATTTTGGCTCGTCAGATCGGACTTAGAGACAAGCTGATGTGGGCCCGAGCAGACTTTAGAGACTTGCGTACGGTGCTGTTGTTTGATGGTGATGGCAGGGAATTCGACACACTTCACGCCCAGGGAAAATGGGGGAAATTTCCTCATGACGTGCGTATTCGCAAGCTTCACGCTCGACTTAAGCGAGAGGGGGAGCTCGGCCCGCGAGCCAATGACGAGCCGCTCGCGTGTCTTCTTGCGTGCCTAAGAAAGCGATCACCTCATAGTCGTAAAGCTGCGCTGGAGCTCGCATATTTGCTCGAGTACCTGAAAGTGTATGGAGTTGCCGATTGGAGGCTCGATACAGATAAGTCGATTGACTATTTGGAGGCTGGCGAAAGCGTAGCGCTGCTTCCGGTCAACACAACGTCCTCAGGGGCGGCGCCGCAGCTCGGGATGTCGCCCAACATGGACGAGCCTGATGAGCAGGATCTGTTCACAGACCGGCCTATTCCTCGCCGCATTGTTTTTCCTAGGGGGTAGAAGATGAGCTCCACGCCCCCTGAGCCTGAGTACAGCGCGATTGAGCAAGATGCATTGGCGGATGCGATTGTTTGGACTCCTGCTATCGAGAGGATGGTCCGCGTAGTTGCCAAGTGGGTGCGGCTTGATACGCCAGGAGGCGTGGTTTTTGGAAAACAGAGGATCGGGAAGAGTTCCGCCTGCGCTTACCTAGGCGAGGTCTTGCAATCCGCTATTGGTTATCCAGTGGCGACCCTGAACTGGACCATGCCGATGAATGACTCCACCCGCGAGCGCGAGTTTACGCAGGAGCGCATGCAGCAGTCAGGATGTATTGCTGTGACACATCGAGATGTTGCTGTCTTGCGCGGCAGGCTCTACGACCACATTGAGCAGCTGGCGGATTCTGTGTGCGCGAGACGGGTCGTCGTGATCATTGATGAGGCACAGGTGCTCGCACAGCAGCACTATGGATACTTAATCCATTGCTTCAACGAGCTCGTTCATCGACAACTTCGGCCGTTCTTCTTGCTCGTTGGTCAACCCGAGCTTGATACTGTCAATCGGTATTGGAATGAAAGTAAGCGTCATCAGATTGTGGGGCGTTTTCACGTTCATCAGCATCATTTCAGAGCAGTCGCAGTGTCGGAGTTCGATGCTGTCTTGGCAGAGTTGGATCGGCCTGTCTCCGCCGACGGGCCGAGCCCTTCCGCTCTTCACTTGCCGGTCGCATACGCGGCTGGCTGGCGGCTAGCAGATATGGCTCCTGTCTTGAGGGACGCGCTGACCCTGGCAAAGAGTCAGCACAACCTCACGGAGGACATCTACATGCCGATGCAGTATTTGCGTTCCACAGTGCTTGCATTTCTGTATCGAGAGGCGGAAGGTCGACTAGATCCCCGAGAGGCATCTCCTACGCTGATGCTCCGCTGTCTGCGGGATGCAGGATTTCTGGGCGTGATTGCGTACTACGCAGAAGCTGCTTGCACGGATGAAACGATGCAGCCAGGGGAGGCGCCGTGAAACCAATTGTCCAAAGGAGACGCCAAGCGGCGGCAACCCCTACCTATGTGAACGGTACCGAAGAGTCGCTATACGCCAAGTGGTCGCGGGCCTGTCTTGAACTCCGTCCAGTGTGGCGCGAACTACGGGAGATTCTCGGTGTATTGCCACTTGGGCGAAGCGTATTCGGGCCTCCATTTCTTCCTGGAGATCGTGACGACCGCTATAGCGGGCTTATTGCTGCGCTTGGCATCGACCCAACAACATTCGCGTACTCAGCCGGTAAAGACCTCTTTCTACATGGCGACAGTGGTACGTTAGCCCGTCGAACGTTGAGGTATTGTCCGCGCTGCATTGCGCATGGGTATCACGCTACGCTGTTTCAGCATGTGGCACTCGAGAAATGCCCTTTGCATGACGTCCCACTCCTCGGTATCTGCACGCTTTGCGGATATGCCTTTAAGCCAACGTGGGAGTCGGTCGCTCGCCATCCATTTGCGTGCTCGTGTTGTGGCCATCTCCTGCTCCGAACCGTCGTAGATCCTCGGCGAGACATTGAGGTTCGATTGGTTGAGCTTATGGTCGCAGAGCGCAGGCGCCTGTTGGATTTCGATAGTAAGAACACATCGCACTTTCGTGCTCCACTGGTCTCAATGCCCTCGAACGAACTCGATGCCAGGTTGCGCCGTGGAGTGCTGCGCCATGCGCTGTGGACAGGATCAACGCTTCCAGGTTGGAATGTAGGTCGTACGTCCCATATCTATCTGCCGCGCGAAAAGGACATTTCAGCCCACTGGGAGGTGGATGCAGCAACTTCGGCCACCATCCTGACAACGCTGAGGAAGTTGAGGGGACTCTGCCGTGATAGAGAGACCGACATTGCGCGAGTGGCATTCCATTTAGATAGCCTTCAGAGTGGCTTACGCATGCAGGTGCCCGCTTGCGCTACGGCAGCAGCGTACTGCAAGACTGCGTACCTCTACGGCGTGAACCCGTTAAGCGGCTTAACCGACCCCGATGCGAGAAGAGAGATCGAGATCGGAGAGGACAACTACCCACGGTTGGTTCTGAGGAGTTGTCGTGTCCCATACAGCCTCCAGGCGAATCGAATAGTCGCCGAGCTCGAAGTGCTGGGCCTATTCTGCCTTGTTCTCAAGCAGGTAGCGTCCTCAAAGAGGGTGGTCGAGATCGCCTGGAGTGACTGTCCTGAGGCGGAAGCATTCTGCCCGGCGTGGAGTCTCGATAGCAAACGAGTTAACTTCTCGGTCCGCCATCGTGCCACCTGGCGTCTTGTGAATTGGATGATTCAGCGCTATTCATGGACTGCACTGCGCCCCTGAATAGACATGCAGTTAGCCGGCCAACGCAGTCTCGATGCGACGTTGCGCAAACAGGTCAGTCGTGTCGATGTAGCGCATGGCTGACCGCACGTCTTTCCAGCCTACGTACTCCATCAGCATCTTGAGATCCCACTGGTTGCTGTTCGCCCAGGTCGCGAAGCCACGACGTAGAGAGTGGCTGCTGTAGCGATCCGCCTGGGGCAACCCCGCTTTTTGAAACAAGGCCCGCAGCAACGGCACAATGCTGTTGGCTTGCAGCCCCTCGCCGGCCATGCAGCCCCACCGATCAATCCGCCGAAACACCGCCCCCTGTACCAGGCCCGATGCGACCAGCCACGCCTCATATGCCGCCACTGGGCACAGCCGCGACAAGGCCGGCGCCTTGTAGGTTGTGCCTACGTGATTGCGGTCCGTTTTGGAACGTGGCAGGAAGATCGTCATGCCGCGACCGGGCTCTACGGTGATGTGCTCGACCTGCAGTCTGCTCAACTCGTCCGAGCGGAAGCCCCGCCAGAAGCCGATCAGCACCAGCGCTTTGTCGCGCGTGTGAACCTGCAGCGCACGAGTTTCTCCGTCAGCCGCCTCGATCTGTTGATCTAACCAGGCCACCAACTGCTCAAGCTGGGTCAAGTGCAGCGGCTTGGCTCGCCGCTCCTGCGCAGGGTGCAGCGCCTGAATGCCCTTGAGCACCTTGCGCACATGGGGCGCGCGCGTGGGATCCGGGAAACCCTGCGCAAGATGCCACTGCGCGAGTGCGGCCAACCGCTGGCGCAGCGTATTGATCGAAAGTGTCTGGGCGTAATCGGCCAAGTAACGCGCGACGCTGTCAGCGCTCGCCGGCAGGAACCCACTCCACTCAACCTCGAAATGGCGAACGGCCGACTGGTAGCTGCGCCGCGTGTTGTCGCGGGTGGCGGCCTCCAGGTACTGATCGATATCTATCATTGCGTCATTGAGCGAATGCTGTCGGCCAGTATTGTCGCTGTTTGTCCGGACAGATGCGAACAGGCGCTCGCGCCATGCGCAGCGCACCGCTGCGGTGAATCCTCACGTTGCCTTGATGGTGTCAGTGGTTTCGCGGTGGCGCTCTACTACTGTGCCTGCAGGAAAGTGGCCACCGCCTTCGCTTGTTCATCGTTCAGTGTATGCGCGACGGCGCTCATCACCGGTGCGTTGCCGCGCGCGCCGCTTCGGAAGTGGGTGATTTGCCGCTCCAAATAGGCCTCATGCTGGCCCGCCAACCGCGGGAACGTGTCCTGTCCTTCAGCATGCTGGCCGTGGCAGGACGCGCATGCCGGCACGCCTTCGGACGGAAGGCCATGCTCGAAAATTTCCTTGCCTCTGGCCAGCAGTGCAGGATCGCCGCTGGCGCCGGCGGGTGCAGTCTGATGCGCGTAGTAATCTGCCAGCGATGTGATGGTCTTGTCATCGAGTTGTGAGGCAATACCCCACATGAAGCTCTGCGCGTCGGTTTCGCCGCGCGCATGGTTGCGGAATCCCTTGAGCTGTGCCTCCAGATAGTTCGGCACCTGCGCGTCCAGGCGCGGGAACATCGGCGATTCGCTCTTGCCGTGCACGCCATGGCAGGACGAGCACAACTGCGCAGCGAGCTTTTCGCCGTCCTGCGCGCCGGCTGCGCCTGACCAACCGATGGCTACCAGGGCCGCCAAACCACCAAGCCAAATCCGCCCGGGTTGATGGGACCTCTTCATCGTGTTCTCCCCCTCGCATCTCTGCGTTGATACGGCTGCTAGAACATGAACCAGCCGAGCAGAAAGATCATGTTGTTGTCGCTCGCGTTTCTGCCGTTGCCGTCGTAGTTCGTATGCGCCCCGTTGAACTTGGTGTACCAGGTGTATTGCAGTGCCAGTTTGATCTGCGGGTGTGGCAGGTAGTCCAGTTCAAAGATCAGGCCCTGCGTATCGGGTCGCCCGTTGGCGCTGCCGGTGACGGGTGCCGGGGCGTAGAGGCCGGGGTCTGCGTTGCCCGTCGTCGAGAAGTAGGCAAGCGTGGCGCCGTACTTGCGCTGGTAGTAGTACGAGGCCTTGGCCTTGAAGGTATCCAGGTGATCGGTTGCGTTGGCGGGTGTCGGGCCTGCGCCGATGCCGCCGCTCGGGAAGCTGGCGCGCCAGTTCTGCTGTTCGTGAATCCACGCCAGCTGCGCCGTGAAGGCGTGCGTCATGGTCAGGTACTGGTACTGGCCGTCGAGGGCAAAGTCGCGGAAGCGGTCGGTGGGCGTGCCGGGCATGGTGTTGTCGGGATACCGGTTGGCCAGGAGGCCGAAGGTGCCGAACATGATCGAATGCGCGCCCCATTCCTGGTTGTAGGCGATGCGCCAATACGGATTTGCGCCGCTGAGGCGCGCGACGCCGCCCGGGGTGGCAGTGTCCTGTCCCGCCCGGAACACAGAGAACGCCTGATCGGCGGTGCGGTAGGCCCCGAGTTCGGCGTACACGTGGCGTTGCCAGAACGCGTAGGCACTGGCGCCGACCACCTGCTGAGCGAGTCCGCCGTCGATCAGCGTACTTGCCGCAGGCGGCACCCCGATGTTGGGCGCAGCGTACGGATAGCCAAATGCCGGACTGGTATTCCAAACATCGGACACCGTTGGGTTGTTGTTGACGGTGATGCCGTAGATGAAATCGACCTCTTCCCGCGTCAGGTGCCAAGCAGCGCGAATGTCGGTGTTGTCCAGTGCGCTGTGGTGGGCGATGCCGTCATACGTCCACTGCGCGAAGGCACCTACTGGGCCATAGATGCGGCCAGCATAGAAGAGGCTGGCCTGCTGCGGGACGGTGTCGCCATTGCGGACGAAGTCGAAGTCCTGCTGGTCGATGGTGCGTGTGTTGGTGCGCGAGATCTGCACCATACCCGAGAGCGGGATGGTGTCGTTGTTTTTCAGCGTGTAGCCGGTCATCTTGAAGAACCGGCCGAATGGGGTCAGTTCGGGAAAGCTGACGTGACAGGCCATGCAAGCCATACCGGTTTGGCGCGCAAAGGCAGGTACCGCGCCTGCTTCGCTGGACCATGCCACGAGACCGCCAATCGTCAGCAGCGCCGCGAGTGCATTGAGCACAACAATGAAACGTCGCATGGTGCTCCTCCCCATTGTTCTTGGTTTTCACCAGCACGTTCAAACATGAAAGTCGTTGGGGGCGATGCTGTCAATCTGCTGACGAGATCAAGCTGATGCAGATCAAAGATAATCGAGAGGGGCTTAGGGGGATCTCTTCGAGGAGAGGTTCGGTTGCCTTTGCGCGATGCCGGTTGTACGTTTGCGTACGCCTTGGTGCGACTGTCTCCCGTCAGTACATCCAACGAGATGCCATGCGCTACAATGCGCGCATGTCACGTGCAACCCCAAGCATCTCGCTTCGGGCTGTGTTGCTGCTTCTTATCGTGTTGCTGCAGCTGCTGAGCCCGCTCCTGCACGGCCATTTCGGAATTCCGAAACAGACTGGCCTGCACGTGCACACCGCGCTTTCTGGCGCGGTTGATTCTCATTTTCAATCCCTCGGATATTCCTATCATCGAGCCTCCCCGAACGAGGAGGATGCTCTCGGTCGTGAACTGGCGCTGACGAGCAGGGAACCCTTTGAGGTCGATGTCGAGCCCGCGATCGGTCCATCGGATCTCGCCGCGTTTCTTTGGGCTGCTGCGGGGCCTGGGTTATCGGCACTCACCTTTCTTCTGCTGGCAGCGCTTGCCTGTTCTGCCATATCGCGCCCTGTCTTTCGGCCAGCACCAATTCGCGCGCGCTGGCGCGATCGCATCAACCGACCTCCTCCAGCGCAGGCTCCCCCACTGGCCTGCTGATCCTCAGCAGGCGGACGGCACTCGCGTCACGGTGCAGCAGAACACTTGTTTCGTTGATCTGCAACAGCCCCATCACGCCCACCGTAGCGATCATGAATTCGTTAGGAGCATCGGCTTCTGACCCATCACGTTCGCTCGACGCCACAAGGCGGTAGCTGCATTGCTATTCGCTGGCCATCCACTGCTCCCAAATTCTTGTTCGCATCACCTGGAAATACCCAGCCGCAGTCGGTCCTTATACCGCTTCGGGATGCGACGCAGTTAGAGGATGACGCTGACAGCGTTGCCTTCGTGGATTGGAGTCAAGCATGTTTCTCAAACGAATTCTGGTGGTTGGCGCATCGATTGCACTGACTGCATTTCCTTTGCGTTGGGCTACTGCTCAACCGGGGGCACGGGCAGCGTCTCTGTCGGCTGAGCAGGCGCGCGCACTGGGTGTGCGCTTTAGTTTGGTCGCAGCTTCTGGGGGCTTGGAAGTCGGCACCCACGCACGTGTCGTCTTCAAGCCGGATGCGCAATATCTGGTGGCGGCTCCGTACGCGGGCGTGGTGCCTCGCGTGCTGGTGTCACTCGGGCAGACCGTCCGCCCGAGTCAACCGCTGGCGAGTTTCCTGAGCCCGCAGCTCTTTGAAGCGAGCCGCGCGCTCACGGAGGCCAACTCGCAGGCGCGTTTGGCGCAGCAATCGCTCGCCCGTGACAAGGCGCTCTTTGACGACGGCATCATCGCCGGGAGCCGCTGGCAGGCAACGCAGGCGCGGGCCGCTGAAGCCAACGCCATGGCCAAGGCGCGCCGGGCCGAACTGGCTTCCGCAGGCATCGCATTCGCTAGTGCGGGCGGTGAAGCGCAACTGATTGCGAATCATGGCGGCGTGGTGTCGGAGGTCAACGCTGTTCCGGGGGCTCGAGTTGAAGCAGCCGCGCCGCTTTTCCGGATCGTTGACCCGGCTGCGCTGGAGCTGGACCTGCTGGTTGGCCGCGATGTGCCCGTGCCAACCATAGGCGACCGCATCGAGATCGTGCCGCGCGGTGCAAGCGGTACGGTCATTGGCGTTGCGCCTTCGGGTGACGGTACGGCAGGGGTGCATGTGCGGGCGTCGCTGGAGCGCCGTGGCGACCTGCGCGCCGGCGAGAGCGTCAACGTCACGCTCAAGCTGCGCGGCTCTACCGGCGCGGGCGCCTCGGGACTGGTGCGGGTTCCGGCGGCCGCGTTGGCCTACGTGTCCGGCGTTCCGGGCGTGTTTGTCGCCACCGACAAAGGCTTCCGCTTCCAGGAGGTCGCAGTTGCCAGTACGGATGACGCCGTCGCTGTCCTGCGCGCCAATCTGCCTACAGGGACACGCGTAGCGGTTGCGGGCGTCGGTGCACTCAAGGGCTTGCTGGCGGGAGAACAGTGATGCTGCCCCGCCTGATTGAGTTTTCTTTGCGCCAGCGTGTGCTGGTGCTGATCGCGGCCGGCGTGCTTGCTGCCGCTGGCGTCTGGGCTTACCTGAACCTGCCGATTGATGCGTTTCCCGATATCTCGCCGACGCAGGTCAAGGTCGTGCTCAAGGTGCCGGGCATGACGCCGGAAGAAGTCGAGCAGCGTGTCTCGACACCCATCGAGCAGGAACTGCTCGGCCTTCCGCATAAGACGATCGTGCGCTCGGTGTCCAAATACGGCATCAGCGACGTGACGGTCGATTTTGAAGAGGGTGTGGACGTCTACTGGGCACGCCAGCAAGTGTCGGAGCGCCTGGCAGGTCTTGCCCGCGACCTGCCGTCGACAGCCGTGGGCGGCCTAGCGCCGATCACCACGCCGCTGGGCGAGATGTTCATGTTCACCGTGGAGGGCGACGGCTACTCGCTGGCGGAGCGGCGCCGAGTGCTGGACTGGGTCATCCGGCCGGCGTTGCGCACCGTTCCTGGCGTGGCCGATGTCAACGTATTGGGTGGCGAGGTCCGCAGCTATGAGGTAACGCCCGATCCGGCACGCTTGCGTGCACGGGGGGTGACGCTGGAGCAGCTGCGCCAGGCGCTGGATGCCAACAATCGCAACGATGGTGCGGGCCGGCTTGATCGCGGTGACGAGCACTGGGTGGTCCGCGTGGAAGGCGGCGTGCGCGGGCTCGACGATCTGCGAGCGATTGTCGTGGTGCCAGCGCAGAGTCCGGCGTCCAACCCTGCCGTCACCGTGGGCGATGTGGCCACCGTGCAGCTGGGTGAGGCGACCCGCAACGGCGCTGTCAGCAAGGATGGCAACGGTGAGGTAGTCGAAGGGCTGGTGCTGGGCCTGCGCGGCAGCGATGCCCGCAAGCTGGTCGAGGCGGTACAGGAACGGTTGGACACGCTTGGCCCTCAACTGCCCAAGGGCATGTCGGCACACGTGTTCTACAACCGTGGCGAGCTGGTGACACGCGCAGCCAACACGGTGGTGCGTGCGCTGATTGAAGCCAGCGTGTTGGTGGTCATCACGCTGTACCTGTTCCTGGGCGGTGTGCGGGCGGCGCTGGTGGTGGCTGCCACGCTGCCGCTGTCGATGCTGGCGACCTTCCTGCTGATGCGCTACGTGGGCCTGACCGCCAACCTGATGAGCCTGGGTGGACTGGCCATTGCTCTGGGCATGCTGGTGGATGCGGCGGTCGTTGTGGTGGAGAACATTGAGACCGCCATGGCGCGTGCCCAAGACCACAAGACCGATCCAGCGCTGCGCGGGGCCGTGATCCGTCACGCAGTGGCTACCGTTGCGGTGCCGATGCTCTCCGGCGTTTCCATCATCGCCATCGTGTTCCTGCCGCTGTTGTCATTGCAGGGGCTGGAGGGCAAGTTGTTCGGGCCGGTGGCGCTGACCATCGTGCTGGCACTGGCCTCGTCTGTGGTGATCGCCTTTACGGTCGTGCCGGCGTTGGCCTCCATGCTGCTGCTCGCGCATGCGGATGAGGCGCCTTGGCTGATGCGCAAGGTGGCGGGTGGCTTTGCCCGCCTGCAGGCCTGGACCACGGCGCGCCGCCGCATCGTGTTTGGCGTGGCGGGGGTGGCGCTTGTCGTGGCCGTGGTGCTGTACATGTCAGTCGGCAAGACGTTCATGCCGACCATGGACGAAGGCGATCTGATTGTGCAGTTGCAAAAGGCGCCGTCTGTTTCCCTGGCAGCATCGCTGGACCTGGACCAACGCGTGCAGCAAGCGCTGCTCAAAGAGGTGCCCGAGATCCGCTCCATCGTGGCGCGCTCCGGCTCCGACGACCTGGGCCTGGACCCGATGGGTCTGAATGAGACCGACACCTTCCTGGTGCTCAAGCCCAAGGACCAGTGGCGCGGCAACAAGGAGGACATCGCGACAGCCATTCGTCACGTGATGGAGCGCTTTCCCGGCGTGATCTATGGCTTCACGCAGCCGATCGAGATGCGCGTGTCGGAGATGCTGACCGGTACGCGCGGGGATATCGCCATCAAGCTCTTCGGCAGCGATCTCGCCGCTATTGACGCGGCCGCACAGGCCATTGCTGCCAAGGTGCGCTCCATCCGTGGCGCCGCCGAGGTGATCGCGCCCAGCAACAGTGGTGTGCAGTACCTGAAGGTCTCGCTGGATCGCGCGGCAGTCGGCCACGCTGGCTTTACCGGAGATGCCCTGCAAACGCAGTTGCGAGCCCTGATCGAAGGTGACCGGATTGGCGTAGTGCCCGAAGGCATTGTGCGTACACCGCTGATCCTGCGCGGCGGAGCGGGCCTGCGCCAAGCGCCGGAGAACCTCACCGGCCTCCTGGTGACGGCGCCAGATGGCAAAGCTTGGCCGCTCTCGTCTCTGGCCCGCATCGAACGCGTGGACGGGCCGGTGCGCATCAACCATGAAGACGGAGCCCGGTTTGCTGTGATCCAGGCCAACGTTGAAGGCCGGGATCTGGCCGGTTTTGTGCAGGAAGCACAGGGTGCGGTTGGCAGCATCAGCACGCTGCCGAAAGGACTGCGTGTTGTCTGGGGCGGCCAGTTCGAGAATCAGCAACGTGCGGCGGCGCGTCTAGCACTGGTCGTGCCGCTGGCCTTGGGCGCCATCTTTCTGCTGCTGATGCTCACGTTCCGCTCGGTGCGGCAGGCGGTGCTGGTCGTCGCCAACATTCCGTTTGCCCTCGTAGGCGGCATCGCCGCGCTGCGGATATCGGGCGAGTACCTGTCGGTGCCGGCCTCCGTCGGCTTTATCGCGCTGCTCGGGATCGCGGTGCTCAATGGTGTGGTGCTGGTCTCGCACTTCAACACCTTGCTGGAGTCGGGCTCGAGCATGGCGGAAACCGTGCGTGTGGGCGTGCAAGACCGCCTGCGGCCGGTGCTGATGACAGCCTGCATTACCGCACTGGGGATGATTCCGCTGCTATTGGCCAGCGGGCCAGGGTCGGAGATTCAACGCCCGCTGGCGATCGTAGTGTCGGGCGGGTTGCTTTCTTCGACGGCACTGACGCTGCTCCTGCTCCCCTTGCTGTTTGAACGCTTTGGTATGCCCCGGGCCCGGACGGCCGATGGGCAGGGAGATTCGCGATGAGGTTGGACATGTTTCGCTTCGCATTGGCCGGAGCCAGCGCGATGCTGCTGTGCTGCGTCGCAGCACAGGCACAGAACACGCCGGGCTATCTCCCCGCTGAAAGCTCGGTGCGTGAGGCGGTCGCGCAATCGCCCGAGGTGATGGCGGCCGAAGCCCGCCGCGATGCTACGTTGGCCCGTGCTGAAGGTATTCGAGCAGGGACGGCCGAGACTGTGGTGAAGGCGATAGGACAGGGGCGTCAGGTCCGAGATCCGTCTGAGCGACATGCCGAAGGGCAGATCGCCGTGGAGCGGCCGTTGAGGCTGTGGGGCAAGGCTCAAGCCGATGGCCAGCTTGCTGATGCGGCGGCCGAGGCTGGCCAACTTGCGGTGAAGGACGCACGCCACGAAGCATCGCGGCAGATCCTCTCGCTGTGGTTTACTGCTGTGCGGGCTGGGCAAGCACGCCAGGCCGCTCAGGAGAATGCCCGGGCTGCGGCCGAGTTGGCGACGCTGACGGCCCGCCGGGTCCAGTTGGGTGACGCTTCGCGCTTGGACGGTGAACTGGCAGCAGCTGATCAGGCTCGCATGCAAGCCGCACTGGCGACGGCTGCTGCAGCCGAACAGGCCGCGCAGGCGGAACTGCAGGCCCGTTTTCCGGGGTTGCCCCGGCCCATGATGGCCGCTGACACCGCGCTGCCTGTGTTGCCGCAGGACCCACCGGAACGATTGCGCACGCAGTACATACAGGACAGCCACGAGTACCGGCTTGCCATGGCGGAAGAGGCGCAGGCACAGCAGATGGCCAAGCGTGCAGATCTGGAGCGCCGGCCCGATCCCACCGTCGGCATGTTCGTATCGGTGGAGCGTGGTGGTGCGGAACGCATCATGGGAGTGAGCGTGGCGATGCCGCTTGGCTCGGCGCATCGCCGTACTGCCGCAGTGGCGGCCGCGGCCGATGCGGAAGCTGCAGCTCGCCGCAGACTCGGTGCAGAACGACGCCTGGGTGCGGAATTCGACGTGCTCTATCGTGACCTGCAAGGCAAAGGAGGAGCCGCGCAGGCACAGATCGAAGCGGCTACGTTACAGAGACGCGCAGCCGACCGCGCCACCCGCGCGTTTCGCGCCGGCGAGTCCGGCTTGACCGAGCTGTTGGTGGCACGCCGCAGCCTTGCCGACGCAGTGTTGGCCGAGCGGCTCGCTCGGGTGAACGTACTGGAGGCGGACAGCCGGCTCCAGCTGGATCTGCATCGCATGTGGGATTTCGATGACTGATCTTGAGCAACGCCTTACATGCCCCATGAATAGATAGCGATAACCATCAACGTGGGTGCGCTCGCGACGACCGAAGCAGCGGCGTACTCCACGTGTCCTAACGTAGATGAATCATGCGACATCCCGAAGACCTCGATCTCAAGATCGACCTGGATACCGAAGACAGTGCGACCAAGCAGGCAGCCGCACGGCGCAGCACGCTGGTGAGCGTGGCCGTCAACCTGGGCTTAACCGTTGCACAAGTCGTGGCGGGCATCCTGGCCGGCTCCCAGGCGCTGGTGGCCGATGCCATCCACTCGTTGTCCGATTTGATCTCGGACTTCGTTGTGCTGTTTGCCAGCCACCACAGCCAGAAAGGACCGGATGCAACGCACCACTATGGGCATCAGCGCTTCGAGAACGCCGCGTCGCTGGTGCTCGGCTTGCTGTTGCTGGCCGTCGGCGTCGGCATGCTTTGGAATGCAGTGGTGAAGCTGGAGCACCCCGAGGCCATTCAGCCAGTCAAGCTCATCGGCCTGTGGGTCGCTCTCGGGGCGCTGGCGGCAAAGGAACTGCTGTTCCGCTACATGCTGGCCGTTGCCGAGCGTGTGCGCTCCAGCATGCTGGTTGCCAACGCCTGGCACGCACGCTCGGACGCCGCCTCGTCGCTGGTGGTGGCGCTCGGCATTGTGGGCAATGTGTTCGGCTACCGCCTGCTTGATCCTGTGGCTGCCCTGATCGTCGGCCTGATGGTGACGCGCATGGGTTGGCAGTTCGGGTGGGAGGCGCTGCACGATCTCATGGACCGTGCCGTCGACCAGGAAACCGTTGAGGCGATTCACCAAACGATGCTGGAAACGCCGGGCGTGCATGGCGTACACGACGTCAAGACTCGCCGCATGGGCGACATGATCCTGGTCGATGTCCACCTGGAAGTCGATGCGCGTGCCAGCGTGAGACAGGGCCACGACATTGCATTGGAAGCGCGGCGCCGCGTCATGCTGCGCCGCGATGTGCTCAACGTAATGACCCACGTGGACCCGGTGGAGGCACCGACCTAAACGCGAGGGGGCAGTTTTTTGATCTGCGACAACTGTTTTCCGTATCGCGGCGGCGATCGGTCAGAAGTCGCTGGTCCGCGACGGGGCATGCGAGTACATAGATGTTGTACTGCGCAGCCATGATTCACGCATTCTCAATTTCTAGGTGGTTTTATGCGCTCCGAACCGAAGTACTCCCTTGCCATGCGATCCCTGCATTGGCTGGTATTCCTGGCCGTCACGATTGCCGTGGTGGCGATTGAGATACTCGACTTTTTCCCCAAGGGCAGCACCACGCGCGCCGCCGTATTTGTCGTTCATCAGACCGCGGGGCTGTCCGTGCTCGCGTTGATGGTGCTGCGTTTATTTGTCCGTTGGGGAACCCAGCCGCCGGCACCGGTCCCTGGCCCACAACTGCTGCAGCGTGCAGCACGCCTCACGCATGGCGTGCTCTACCTGTTGATGGTCGGGATGCCCATTCTCGGCGTGCTGGCGCTGGCCTGGGGTGGCAAGCCGATTCAGCCGTTCGGGCTGACCTTGACGCTACCCCTCGTGCAGGACAAAAGCTTGGCGAGCCTCAGCAAGGAGGTGCATGAGTCAGGTGCCACGCTCGTGTACATCTTTGTTGGGCTGCATGCGGCCGCAGCACTCTGGCATGAGTTCATGCTGAAAGACCGATTGTTGCGTCGCATGATCTAGCGCAACAAACGGTTCTCCCAGGTCGCTATTCGCGCAGGCCCATCGTTCATGGAATCCGGCTTCCGTCATCTCAATATGGCGCTGCTCGCTGTCTCGGCCGCGACGCTGGCGGCCGGATTGTTGGCGCGCTACCTCAATGCCGATGCGCTTGCGCGAGACCTCTGGCTAGTTGGTGTCGTCCCGAACTGGCTCGCCCTGGCGGCGACGATTACCCGTTCGGTCATGCGGCGACAAGCCGGGGTAGACGTCCTGGCGCTGTTGTCGATCAGCTTTGCCCTGGTGTCAGGGGAGGTCTTGGTTGCTGCCGTGATTGCCCTGATGCTTGCGAGCGGGCGAGCACTGGAGGATTTCGCGCAATCGCGCGCGCAGCGAGAGATGACGGCACTGTTGAGCCACGCGCCAAAACGGGCCAACCGCTTCCACAGCGGTCAGTGGCAGCAGGTTGATCTGGCTGACGTTCAGGCGGGGGATCGCCTGCTGGTGCGGCACGGCGAAGTCGTTCCCGTGGACGGTACGCTGTCAGAGCCGGCGGACCTCGATGAAGCCACGCTGACGGGAGAATCGATCGCTCGACATCGCCGCGCGGCAGATGCGATCTGCAGCGGCGTGTTGAATGTCGGTACCGCCTTTGAAATGGTGGCGGGCGCGTCAGCAGAGAACAGCACGTTCGCCGGTATCGTCCGCCTGGTCAGCGCGGCCCAGGCGGAGCGCAGCCCTTCAGTGCGGCTGGCCGACCGCTACGCCGTTGCTTTCTTGGGCGTTACCGTTTTCCTGGCGGGGGTCAGTTGGATACTCACCGGCGACTCGACGCGATGCCTGGCTGTGTTGGTCGTCGCTACACCTTGCCCATTGATTCTCGCCGTGCCGGTCGCGATCGTCTCTGGCATGTCGCGTTGTGCAAAGCGAGGGGTGCTAGTCAAAGGCGGTGGGGCCCTCGAACAACTCGCTCTGGCCGACACACTGTTCTTTGACAAGACGGGAACTCTGACCAGCGGGTACGCCCGTTTAGTCGATATTGAATGTGACCATCGCTATCGACCGGACATGGTGCTGAGCCTCGCCGGTTCGCTCGCCCAAGCATCGAATCATGTTGTGGCGGAAGCCATCGCCAAGGCAGCCCATGAGCGCGGAGCTGCGCTGCAACTTCCCAGTGACGTTGTCGAAAACCCAGGTGCAGGTGTTCAAGGTCGCGTGGGTGGTCACGTCGTTGCGATTGGCACGTTGCCCCACGTCCTGGGGACATCTGATGTGCCTGCCTGGAGCAAGGGATTCATCAAGCGTGTAGGTTACGCGGGTGCGTCGGCTGTCTTTGTTGGGGTGGACGGTGAACTGGTCGGCGCACTGCAGTTGGTCGACCGCATCCGTCTCGAGACGCCCCGTGCGCTGCGTCTTCTGCGTCAGGAGGGCGTGCTGCGTCAGGCGATGCTGACAGGCGACCGGCCTGACGTTGCCGAGTCCGTTGGGGCCATGTTGGGGGTGACCGAGGTCTACGCGTCGCTGTCGCCGGCAGCCAAGCTGGCAGCCATCCAGGAGGCTCGCGCGACCAGCAAGGTGATCATGGTTGGGGACGGCGTGAATGACGCCCCGGCGCTGGCCGCAGCGGACATCGGTGTGGCGATGGGCGCCCGCGGGGCGGCGGCGTCCTCCGAGGCGGCGGACGTGGTTCTGTTGGTCGACAGGCTGGATCGACTGGTCGAGGCCGTACGGATCGCGCGCCGGACACGGCACATCGCACTGCAGAGCGTGGCGATCGGGATGTCGATGTCTCTCGCGGCGATGGCTGCCGCGGCTCTAGGCTATCTGCCGCCATTGGCAGGTGCAATGCTGCAAGAAGTGATCGATGTACTCGTCATCGCCAACGCCTTGCGCGCCCTCCGGCCAGCTGCAAACGAGACGATGCCTTCTCTTGCGCCTACCGACGTTGAACGCCTCAAGGCGGAGCATGCAGAACTGGAACCCATCATGGATCGGATCCGTGTCATGGCGGACACACTGCCCCACATGGAGGGCAGTGCGGCAAAAGCTGAGCTGCTGGCACTGAACCGATCTCTGACTGAGGTTCTTGTGCCGCACGAGCGCCGAGACGATACCGAGCTCTATCCGGATGTAGCACGCCTGCTCGGCGGAGAGGACCCGATGGCCGCGATGAGTGGCATGCACCGCGAGATATTCCGGGTGACCAACGTTCTCGGCCGGATCGTTGCGGATATTTCTGTTGAAGGACCCGACGCACTTGTCACGCAAGAGCTGCAGCGTCTGCTGTATGGCTTGGAGGCGGTCCTGCGTCTGCACTGTGCCCAGGAAGATGAGTTGTTTCATGTCCTCGGCAGGGAGGCAGGATCGTCATGACGAGTTTGTCGGCTTTGTTTTTAACGATCTTTCTACTGAATGTGGTGCCGGCTTTTGCTCCGCCAACTTGGATGGTGATGTCCTGGATTGGCTTCTCACAACCCGACGCCAATCCAGCGCTTCTTGCAGCCGTGGCTGCTTGTGCGGCAACTGCCGGTCGACTGGTCCTGGCGCGGCTGTCCTGCGTACTCGTACGTAACCGCTGGATGCGCGAGTCGGATCGCCAAAACATCGATGTGGTCCGGGCCTGGTTGGAGGACCGCAAAGGCATGACCGTGGGGTTGGTACTCGCGTATGCGTTCAGCCCGTTTCCCTCCAACTTCGTCTTCATTGCCTACGGCCTGACCAGCATGCGTCTGTGGCTGATTGGCTTGCCGTTTTTCGTCGGCCGTTGGGTGAGCTATCTGACCTGGACACACATCGCCCAGATTGGTGCACGTTATCTGGATGAGGAGTCCGAGATCGACGGCGCTTATATGGGTATCTACTTTGTCCTGTCGCAGGCGTTGTTCCTGGCCCTCGTATACGGGTTCGCAAAGATTGACTGGCGCTATTTCCTGCAAACGAAACGCATACGCTTGCGGCGACCGGGGCCAGTCTCGACGCGTTCCGACGATGCGCGGAGATAGGCAGAGCGCTGATCCTCTCAGGCTGCGAGGTTGAAACTCGCTGCGCTATTACCAGGAGAACACAATGTACGACACCATCATGGTCGCAATCGACGGAAGTCCGACAGCACAACATGCTTTGGACGAGGCGATCGGTTTGGCCAAAACACTCGGCTCGAAGCTGGTCATCGCCCATGTCGTCGACAACACCCACGTCAAATGGGACCTTGGCGCGCTGAATACCCGGAAAGTTACCGAAACGTTGATCGAGCACGGCCATAAGCTTGTTGCGGAAGCGATTCTCAAGGCGCAGCAGGCTGGAATACAGGCTGCCAAGGTTACGACGGATGATCCGCTGACCTATATCGACGTTGCGACAGAACTCGAGAGGATGGCGTTGCAAGCCGGGGCACAAGCCATGGTTTTAGGTACCCACGGCCGACGGGGAGTGCGGCGCGCGTTGCTGGGAAGTGTCGCCGAGAGTGTGGTTCGTTTGTCTTCGCTCCCGGTGTTGTTGGTACGTTAGCGTAAGCCACTTGCCCGGGGTGGAGTGTGCTTGCGACCGCAACACGAGGAGCGCGTCATGCTGGCTGACAAGCTTGGCTGATTCATGACCTGCCTGAATTTCTCAAGCGAGCCAACGCACGAATCGCGCTGGCTGTGCATAAGCTTGAGGCGCATGGCATCAAGCCTGCTTATGTCTGTCAGACCTCGCGCAAGAAGCAAACACCATCCTAGTAGTCAGAAGGCTCAAGCGGTGTTTTGTGCGCGCAGCTGTTCAAACCGCGCGGTAATTGGGTCCAGTACCGCGTCATAAACCGCAACGAGATGAGCAGGCGGCTTGTTCAACTGGTAGGGGACTTCTGCAAGGAGGTGGCCCGGCGAAAATAGTGCTCGCGCAGGCTCGTTGTTGCGCGCCAGAAAGTCGGCGAAGAATTCACCCATCGTGCATTGCTTGAGGCGAACCGCTTCGACAAGCTGCTCCAGTTCGTCGATACTCAAAATCAAGACGGGGTCGCGTGCCTGATCCTCGTCCGGAAACAGATAGTCCGACCTCCCTAGCATCAAATCGCCATAGGTCACGATGATCCGATGGATCGGCTTCCTGGTGAACTCTGGTACCTTTCGAACGTGGGATGCGACGTTGGCCAGTTGGGTATTCGCTTTGAGAATCGTCTCCTTGAACTTCGTCTTGTACTTGTTCACCGAGGCCGAGGCTGGGAGATCCAGTGAGAGTGACTTGTTCTTGACCTCAAATACGATCGTTGCGTCATCCTCGATGATCAGGAAATCGCTGCATGGCCCGGCTACCTGAAATCGTTGGCGGACCTCGTGTTCGTTCAGTACGTGAGAACCGCTACGTCTCAACGATTCCCCTGTGTACGCTTCGAATGCGTCCTCGAAAGCCTGCTTGGCAGCTTTATCTTTGGCGTTCGCAACGATGTCGCTGAACGCGAACTCGATATGCCGGTGCAGGCACGGTGCGCCCCAGAAATACAGCCGCCCTTGCAGTTCGACAAAGGGGAAGCGGTATAGCACATTGGGCTGAAACCATTCATCTTCGTCAAAGTCCTTCAACGCTTGGCCAGCCACTTGGCGCGGTGTAATCACCGTGCGCCAGAAGCTTTGCATCGCCTCAGCGCTGAAGGCGCGCCTGAGGGTCTCCAAATAGGCCGGCTCGAAGACATCGCCGATCCCCACCGAAGCCTTCAGCCACAGAAACATCGCCACCTGCAGATAGACCTCGGCGCGCATGCCGACATGGTTCTCAATCACTTGGCGCAGGCGGCTGTTCGGTTTGAGCCGCCCAAGCAAATCAATCTGGCGAGCAAACGCGCCCATTCCGCGATTCTGCTGATGGGGCACCTGTGCAAGCAGCCACTGCCGCATGAATAGAGCCAGAGGGTGGCCGTTTTTGCGCCACACGTCAGACGCGTCGATCCCGTTCCACGCTTGGTTGATGCAGGTCCTCAGGTCGTTCTGCGACATCTTGGCGTGTCGGTACATGGAAGGCTCATCTCGCAGCGCCCACACTGCGATCCGCTCTGCCACCCAGGGCAGCCTAGCCGCGCGCCCGCGGTCCGCGCCTTGGGCATCGGTCTCGATCAAGTAGTTCGAGACTGCCGTGAGGACTGAGTGATAGTCGAACTTGCGCATGTTATTGCGCACCGGCTTGATGGTCTCGCGGTAGCTGCTCATCGGTGAAATGGGCCGTTGGTGTGCCCCAATTCTAGAGGTGTCACGGTCTCATGCCGAGCAGACCAGAAACACGGCACGCAACGGAGCGGTGAGCGATGACGTCGATGGGCAACGGCAACCGCGATAGGTGAGCGCATTTTTTGGGGCAAGGAGGACCATCTCGGCACCGCTTCTGAAAACCGTCCTACCGACCCAGTTCCGTACCAGGGGCGGGCGCAACCGGCGATCCAAATCAAGATCACACGTGATAATTCACCATTATCGCGTGTGAAAAATTACTTCCGCATTACGCCTTGACGCATTAATTTGTTATGTATATACATGGTACGTAATATGGTATGAAATTGTAGGAGCACCATGGCCCGTGCCGGACTCAGCCGCCTAGATGTAAAGCGCGCCCGCGACTCGCTGGTAGCGCAAGGACAGCACCCGTCGATCGATGCAATACGTATCGCCCTAGGCAATACAGGCTCGAAGACAACCATTCATCGGTACCTGAAGGAACTGGAGGAAGAGGAAGGTGCAGCGTTGAACCGCACTGGCTCGCTTTCCGATGCCATTCAGGACTTGGTCGCGCGGCTGGCTGCGCGCTTGCATGACGAGGCTCAGGCCACGATTGATCAACAGGCCGCCATGTCAGCTGCTCAGCGCCAACAGGCCGAGGCGGAGACCGCCAAGCTGGCCAGTGAGCTAGCGCGGGCTCGCACCGAATTGGCTCAGGCGCATGCCGCCATCACCGATGTGCGGGCAGCGCACAGCGACACGCAAGCCACCCTGCAGCAGCGGACCATCGAGGCCGAACGCTCGTCGCAACAGTCCCAAGACCTCACCGCGCGGCTGGCCGAGCATGAGGATTTTCGGCGTTCGTTGGAAGACAAACTGCAGCATGCGCACCAGGCGCTGGAGCATTTCCGTATCGCCAGCAAGGAACAGCGCGATCAGGAAACTCGCCGGCACGAGCAACAAGTCCAGCAGCTACAGGCGGAACTACGCCAGGCTAACCAGACGCTGATCGTCAAGCAGGGGGAGATCACGCAACTCAACAAGGATGGCGCGCGACTTGTCTCCGAGGCCGGAGCCGCGACGAAGCGTATGCGCGAACTGGAAACGCTCAACGAACAAGCGCAACTTGAACTCAGCCAAGCACGCGTAGATCGGGCTCGAGCGGAAGCGGAGCGTGACACGCTACGTGCAACAGTACAGGCGCAGACGGCAGAACTTGCGGTGGCGCGAATAGAGCGCGAGAACATGGTTGGGGAGCTGGCCAAGTTTTCTGCGCTTCTCGAAGCGCAGAAAGTCATGCTGTCCGACTGCCGGACGCAACTCAGCGCGGCAGGCCCGGCAGCATAGAGAGCGATACCGTCCGCCGGCACCTGCCGCCCACTGGCCAACACCGATGACCGCGCAGCAACCAGGCACTATCCAATAAACTTCAACCCTCTCACAAGAACTGGACCGGAATACCGGTCACGTCACCTCGACCATAGCTAAAATGTTCCGCATGCCTAGAATTCTTCTTGGTCATCGGAATATTTTTGAGAGCGCTCCATGTTTGCAGCCAATGCCGCGGCTTCAACCGCCGAAATCGCGTTCTTGGCCGACCTGTCCGATAGAGAAATCAATCGGCTGGTTGATGACAACGTGCTGCCGCGTGCGCTAGTTGCGCGTAACCGCAGTCGACGGTTTGCGCCGCTGGCAGCCGCCTTTGCTGAGTTCTATTTTCAGACGAGTGAATGCCTGACGCGCTCGGCAAGGATGCACGTCATTGAGGCACTGACGGAGCGAGTCCTGGCGCATCCCCAAACCGAAGCATTGCTGATGCTCAGTGCCGAGATGAAGAGGGTGAGGCTTGATTGGACGGTCGCATATTCAGGCGTTACGGTCGAGCTGACGCCGTACGTCAAAGGAGCGATGGGCCGAGTCGAGCGAGTGCGCCGGGCATTGCGCAGCATCGTGGAAGATCAAAAGACGCTCGGTGGCATGCCGTGCTTTAAGGGAACGAGGCTGCCCATTGCCAATGTGCTAGGCATGGTTGACGAAGGCACGCGGTTCGAGGAGCTATGTTTTGCTTATCCGTTCCTCACAGTGGACCTGATTGAGGATGCCCAAATTTATGCGAAAACCAGGCCACGTTTAGGCCGGCCGAGACGAATCAAGCAGATGTTCCCAGGCGCGCGGCTCGTACGCAGCAAGGTCGTGCAGCTACATCAGGAACCTCATAAGGCAGCGAGTTCCGACTGAGCCGAAGGACTCATGACCACTCGTTGGCCAGTGGGAAGCAAAAATGGACAAGCCTTCGCCAAGGCTCGAGTGGCAAGAGAGAAGTCGCCGGATTTAGATAGCGAGCGTCGCTAGATTTGCTTGAGTCGTACAGATAGCTTTAGGCTGGGTTGCTTCTGCGCTCCGCGCAACTTTTTATTTAACATAACACAAATTACACGATAAAAATTTGTCAGGGCTAAGTTGTAATGTCCGGTTATAGCCAAGTTCAAATGTCCGAGTGACTGGGCGTAGTCTAGCCAGCTCCTGCCAACCGGGAGTTCGCCATGCGTC
>NZ_CATZLL010000026.1:0-32397 GCF_958415495.1 Ralstonia flaminis
CCGTTCCTGCAGCATGCACACGGCGCGCCGGCGTCGCTCGGGGCTCACCAGTTTCCCGAAGCGACCTCCTTGAGCATCGCCTTCTCCAGCGACAGGTCGGCAAAGCTCTTGCGGGGCATCTTGGGTTGCTCCTTGCCAGGGTTGAATTCTCTCTTTCAACCTGGACTCGAAACAACCGGTCACGTCAGTTGGTTGGTACGTGACGTTTGGGACTGAAAACGGCGACTGCTACAAGAACTGTTTGTTTAGCGCTTACACCCCAAAGGACCGAGAACTCGCGAGATGGAAGATGCAGCATCTACTGGGCATGGTCTATGGCTGCGCTAGCCAAATCTTCGTAGACCGCGGTCCTGGCATCGCGGAAAACGTTCAGCGTGCGGCAGTCGACCGACTTCGCGCGGATGCGCTGATGGCCCGACCGGGAGACCCCGAGGGAAAAGGACACATCGAACAGGTTATGGGGGATACCCAAAAAGAGCTGCGGTGTTTGCCTGGTTCTACCCACACCACCGGCAATGCAGATGAGGATAGGCGCCGACGGAACCGCGTCACGAAGGACGTAGTTGTGACACTCGACCAGTTCATGCGCGCCTTGCTCACTGTCATCAGCCGGCGAAACCTGACGATGGACGTCAGGCACCTTCTAACTGTGGATATGCTGAAGAGTGGTGTGAGGCCTGTACCCGCCGAAATTTTCGCCTACAACAAAGGTCTGCAGCGGGGTGATTCCGAGTGGGAGTGGACGGAGGACAGAATTTTCCGCACGCTTTGTAACCAAAAACCACTGCCCGCTCCAGGCGGGATTGTAAGCATTAAGAAGAGGCGCTACACGTCAGACAGGCTAAAGGCGGTCGCTCGGGCTCATGAGAGCGGCGGAAAGACTCTGGTCGTGAACACGCTGGAGATTCCCAATGCTCCCACCTATTTGCTCTGGGAAGATTTGGGTGGGCGCCTTGATGTGCTGGAGGCTACCGATGGCACGGTGGCGTCGTTTGGCGACAACCCGACGTGGACGCACGATTACATAAGCTTGATGAAGAACAGGGGGCTGAAATCGGGGCGACACGACGCGCGCAAGCACACCACCGTGGAGGATGCAGTGCCGAAGTCCTCATTGTCACGAGCTAAACACCAGCGACAATTGCAGGCCGAGAAAAACTCTTCTACTGGCGTCGGCGAGCCGCTCCCATTTGCGAAGCGCAAGGCAGCAGCGCGCCGGCATGAAGAAAAAGGACACGTGGACGCGGTGCGTTCAATTGTGGGGGTTTCGGGTGACCAGACGCCCGTGCCTACAAAAGCGCAGGGTACGCCCAAGCGAGGACTGCTTGACTTCGAAGAAGAGTCTCTGCACGACCTCATTGGATGACAAGGACGGTCAGGATTGTATGGGCTCCGCCCACCGCAAAGCCTTGCCGGGCAACAATCGGAACGCTTTCATTTCCCATTTGCACCACAGCGGGGAATGCCGTCCGATGTGAAGGTGAAATCGGTGAGGTGTGCCCGGCCGTCCAGAGCGGCCGGGCCTTACGCGGTGCTGCCTCGCGAGGTGCCGGTATGAAATTTTGAAACGCTTTCGTTTCCTCAGTTCAAAAAATTGTAGCGATTCGAAATAGTTGTTGCGCCGCGTTTCCGAAGTTGTTGCGCCGCGTTTCCGAAGTTGTTGCGCCGTTGTCCCGGCATCCCTTGTGAACACTGGGTTTCCGGGCGGCGCAACAACTAATTGAAACGCCACGTTGCCGTGGCAGACATCCGGGTTTGCATCTGCTGTTCTCCTCTGCAGAGCCCATTTCATGCGCTCACGCGCGCCTCCACCGCATACGAACGCGCCTCCCAACCTCCGCCCCAAACTTCGCTCTCGCGCATCGAGATGCATATATCGTCGAATTTGATTTTCGTCGACGCCTAGGCGCGTATGCGAACCCCCGCTACGCATGCAATGTACCGGTGCTCCGAGCGCTTCGCGCGAGTGCCGACCGGGGTGCTTCAAGACAGAAACATCATGCGTTGATGTGCTGAGCGCTGGCGATATCCAGTTCGTGCCAGCTTGCGCCTCCAAATTCAATGACCTGCCTGTTTCAGCCACGACACAAAAACGTGTGCTTGAGCAGGGTGTTGCCATTGGGGGCGGGCGTATTCCTAGGGAAATCAAGGTGTTAGTCGTCCTGGCACAGATGTCGCTCTATGCCCTGCGGGGAGGAGCCAGCCATGCCAACAATCACCTCGCGACGCCATGCCTGGCGCTTGGCGATCCACCGCGCGATTGAGCCAACCGCACTGGCTGCGGGGCTTGCAATGATGCTTGCCGGCGCACCGGCGTTTGCAGACGAGGGCGACATCATCGTGCAGCGCGACGTCACGTCGCGTATCGCCTATCGGGGTGTGCCCACTGAAGCCTTACCGGTGCGCACCGCTGTTAGCCCGTTTCCCACCCAGGCGTTCAATCAATCCGTTGGGTCGGTCATGTCTGTGCTCTCTGACGGAGAACTCGGCACGTCGCATGCATCTGCCGCCAACGCCACCACGGGATTGCAACGCGTGCTGACCTCGCAGTCGAGTGGGTTGCAGCCCGCAGCGGGCGGGCTCGCGGTCGGAACCGCCGTTGGTGGGGCGGCCGTTGGCGGTGTGGGTGGCCAAGTGGTGCAGGCTACGGCCGGCATCGCTTCGCAGATCAGTGGCGCGCTGGCACCGCTCTCACGAGGTGGTCAGCCGTGAAATCGACAACGCTGCCCCGCGTTGTGGTGGCTATGAGCATCGTGGCGACCGGCGCGGCATGGGCTCAGGGGGTACCGCTGTCTGCCGTGATCGACGGGGATGCCGCTGCCAACACGGCCGGACGTATCGCCGTCAATCAGGCGTCGGGGGCTGGCAACGCCCAAGCGAACCTGGCGGCCCTGTCCACCGATGAGGCCGGCGTCGTGTCATCACAGGTTGTCGGTCGGGCTGTGCCAGGCCTGTCGGCATCGAGCCGCTTGGCAGGGGCTGCCTTCAATGGTGCAGCGGGTCTGGTGTCGATTAACCAGGCTAGCGGCGCCGGCAATGCGCAACTGAACGTTGCGGTCATTGCACCCACCGCTTCCGTTGTGCAACAGCAATCCCACCACATTGAGCCGCTTGCCGACAGTGCCCTGTCTGGCGTGGCAGTGCAGTCTCGTCGTCAGGATGTCGCGCCCGCGACGGAGGGCAGGCAAGACGCGTCGATCGCATCGACCGCGTTGCGCAATACCTCCGGCGTCGTGCAGGTGAACCAGGCGGCAGGAACGGGGAATGTCGTATCCAACGTCTTTGTGCTCCGTCCCCCGGCGGGCACTCTTTTTTAACAGCAGCAAAGGAAGGGAGATCACCATGAAAGCCAAACTGATTGCCGTCGCCGCATTGAGCTTGCTTGCCGCAGGTGCTGTCCAGGCGCAGGATCGCGGTGGGCCAACTTCGTCCGGTGCGGTTATCACCAACGTGACCGATATCAGCAATGACATCCATGTGCAGGGCTACGGCCTGGCACTGGGTTTTGTGCCGTTCAGTTCGGAATCGTCGGCAGTTGTCGATTCCACGCAGAGCAGCAACAACAACTCAGTCGACCTGCCGCGTGGCAGCAACAAGGCGACGGTTGATGGTCAAGCACTCCAAGGCGCGCAGGGTGCAGTTGGCGTGAACGTGACGTCCGGCGCAGGCAATGTGCAGTCCAACGACGTGGCCTTGGCTGCAGTGGATGCCGGCAAGGTGTTCGCTTCTGCGCAGGTGTTCAACAACCAGTCGGACCCGGGTGAATCGCTGGCAATTGGCAATGCCGTCAACAAGGCATCGTTGGGTGGCAGCGCGCTTAACGGCGCCAAGGGCACCATCGGTGTGAACATCGCTGCCGGTGCTGGTGAACTGCAAGAAAACGGCATGGCGGCTTCCACCAACAGCTCGGGCCGTATCGCCAAGGCCACGGACTACAACACGCAGGCGGCCGACAACAACTCGCTGCGCCTGAACGGTTGCGATCCGACCAACGTTGCATCGTTGAACGGTACGGCACTGATGAACGCCATGGGCAATATCGGTGTGAACATTGCCGCCGGCGCCGGCAACCTGCAGCACAACGGTCTGGCCATCGCCACCGCCAAGGCTGCGAATTAAAGCAAAACTGCCTCATTGCCCGGCCGCCTTGTGCGGCCGGGCGTGATCCCCCGGGGGGAGTGATGCGATTGAACCAGCGATGGAGCCGCATGATCGGGCTATGCGTGGTCTGCGCATGCGGCGTGTGGACCGCGCAGGCACACGCGCAGGAAGGCGCGATTGCACTGCGTGCCGACAGCGAGATGCCGCTGAACAAGCCGGTCAGGAGCATGGCAGAGCTGCGCTATCGCAGCGTGATGCGCCAGCAGCAGGATTTCAGTTGTGGTGCTGCGGCCGTGGGCACGCTGTTGCGCTATGCCTACGGCATGGACATCGAAGAGAAGCGCGTGATTGCCGACATGATGAAAGTGAGCGACCCAAAGCAGGTCGCCGAGCAGGGCTTCTCCATGCTCGACATGCGCAATTACGTGCAGACGCTGGGGTTTCGCGGACGCGGCTACCGCGTTGACATGACGGCGCTGCGCGATCTGGCGATTCCCGTGATCGTCTTGCTGAACTTGAACGGGTACCAACACTTCGTGGTCGTGAAGCGCGCGGCTCAGGGGCGGGTGTTCATCGCCGACCCCGCGCTGGGCAACCGCATCATGCAGGAATGGGAGTTTGCTCCTGCGTGGAACGGCCTCGTTTTCGCAATCGTCGGCGACGTACCCGTTCGGGCCGATTCCGGATTGATGCAGACCAACGCTCCGACGCTGCGCGCGCGTGAAAATGCCGCCTTTGCCGGCGGTGCGCTGCCGCCTCAATTGGAGTTCGGGCCCGCCCGATGGGATTTGTTCTGATGAAGACCAAGACTATTGCGTGGATCGTTCCACTAGCCTGCGCCGGCTGGTGTGCCGGTGCCAATGCTGGCGCGTCGCCGTCAGAGTCATCCGACCAGGCGGCGCTGTTCCATGGCGGCACCGTGGTGGAGTTGGCGGACGACGGCGAATTGGCTCAGCAGCGCGGTAAGTACCTGGGCGCGAGCATCGTCAGTGGTTTCATGATCGCAATGGCCTCGCAGTGGCGCAATGAAGCCGGGCAGGCGTCTGCGGAGGCCCGCCTGCTGGCCACCAACCTGCGCACCAATGCCGCCAGCGTCAACGTGAGCTCGCAGGCGTCGGTGCAGATGGGGGCGGGTGCGCTGGCAGGCGCGGCGTCCGGCGCCAGTGCCGCGGGCGGGGCCGGGGTACAGGTCAACGGTGTCGGCCAGGTGACACAGGTGGCTGGCAACAACAACCTGGCAAGTAACACCGCATCGATCTCGATGCAGGCCGCTCCATTGCCTACACTGCCTTCGGGTGGTTCGTCGGCGCTGGCGGCTCAGAACGGTTTTGTCGCCCAGGCCCAGGCGGGCGCGGGCGGCGTGCAGGTGGCCATCACCAGCCCGATGGGCGTTGCCTCGCAGTCGGTAACGTCCAATCTGGCCGGGGTGGCGGGGAGCCTGATGCAGGTGGCGCAACTGGCGGGCAATGCACAGGTCATTGCCAATCAGTTGTCGATCCAGCTGCAAATTCAGACGATGTCGCGTCAACAGCTGGCTCAGATCGGCGTGGCGCAGGCATTGCAGGCGGTGGCGGGTTTACGCCGCTAGACGTGGCGATGCAGAATTCCCTATAACGGCGCATTAGAAGAACGCACAGGCAGACAGTGAGAGTCGGCGCTTGGCAATGGGCCGGCGTGCCGAAACGGAGGCTCTTAAGCCTCCACCTTGCTTTCCGGGGGGAAACATGGGACACCGACGCACGGCAGTGGCGTGTGCAGTGGCATGTTGGTCGTTGCTGCCTGCAGCGGCCTGGGCGCAATCGCAGTCGCAAACCGACGACAACTCGTTCGACGCGCGGCTCGCACGTCTGCAGCGCACCATCGAGCGGCAGCAGAAGATCATCGAGGCGCTGGAAGAACGCGTGGGTGATCTGGAGCTCGTGCGCGTGCGCGGACGTGGTGTGGGTGGCAACGGGCCATCCGCTGCATCGACGTCGAACGGATCGGCGGGGGCGGCCGGGGCGGTCGCCTCGGTCGCCGCCACACAGTCCACCGGGCAACCCTCTGGCGCGTTGCTTTCGCAAGCCGATGGCGCTGCCGCACCCGCCAGCGAGAGCACCACACCCGGGCGTGCCGACCCCAACGAAAAACCCCGCATCCAGAGTAAGGATCTCGTCTTCCAGGCCGAGCACGCGCCGTTGTTCGAGCGGCGTTTCACGCTGGATACCGGCTTCAGCTACAGCTACTACGACCGCCGCAATCTGGCGCTCTCGGGTTTCCTTGCGCTGGACGCGATCTTCCTCGGGCAGATCAACTTGGTGCAGACCAAGGCTAATGTCACCACCTTCGACGTCACTGGCCGCTATGGTTTTACCGACCGGCTGAGCGCGGACTTCACCGTGCCGGCGGTGTATCGCTCCAGCACGTTCTTCAGCGGTGGTGCAGGTGGCGCTTCGAGCACGGTGAGCGAGGCGGACAAGTCCTCCGCCGGCCTGGGCGACGTAAGTGCCGGCATTTACTACCAGCTCGTCAAAGAGTCGGTCGACTGGCCGGATATCGTCGGCAGCTTCCGCGTGCGCGCGCCTACCGGGCGCTCGCCATTTGGTATCAAGCTGATCCAGGCCGACAGCAATAACAACAACCTGATCATTGATCAGCAACTGCCCACGGGTAACGGCGTGTGGAGCGGCACGCTGGGTGTGTCGTTTCTGAAGACGTATGACCCAGTGGTGCTGTTTGCCAATGCCAGCTACACGTACTTTGTGCCGCGCTCGTTTGCCGACATCTCGTCGACCGTGGGTGTCGTGCAGCCGGGCAAGGTCAAGCTGGGCGACACGATCACCGTGGGCGGTGGCCTGGCGCTGGCGCTCAATGACCGCACCGCACTCACCATGGCCTACAGCACGGCCTATTCGGGCAATACGCACATCACACCAGACGGCGGCGCCGAGCAATCTGTGGTGGGCAGCAAGACCAACGTGGGCACCATGACCTTCGGCATCAGCCATGTGCTGACGAAGAACCTGTCGATCAGCGCCACGCTGGCGATGGGCCTGACGCCGGATGCGCCCAACTACGTCTTCTCGCTACGCTTCCCATACACCTGGTAGTTGCGTGAAGCGGCGGTTCTGGGCCCAGGCGGGCGCTTTGCGTGCGTCCATCGTCTGGGCCTTCTTCTCGTTCCGGATGAACGACGGCGATCCATCTCTTCGTCACGGGACGTGGCGCTAAGTCGCAATCACTGCCTATCCAAGCGGACGTTCAGGCACTAGTCTTTCGGCCGATAGGCGCATGCCATCCGTGTGCTAGAAATGTCTCATGTACTGCGCAACCGCGATCGTTGAGCTTGGTTGGGGGAACGCCACCACCATGACAAAACGAGCGACAAAAGCATAGAAAGACAACAGGAAAGCAAGCACCGCTTGCTGTTCCTTGGGAACGGGGAGTTCAGATGAAAGCCATCCGCCAACGCGGAGCGGCGGCAGTGGAGTTCGCACTCGTCGCGCTCATCTTCTTTGGGCTTCTTCTCGGCACCGTGCAGTTTGGCTGGCTGCTCTACAACTACGTTGTACTCGCCACCGCAGCCTCCACGGGCGCTCGCGTTCTGGCAACGCAGCGCGGCTACAGCGCGCCTTACACCAATACCAAAAGCGCAATTCTGGCGGCAGCGACGTCGCTCGGCGCGCAGTCGACGATAGCAAGCCGCATGACGATCACCATGTCTGTCGGGGGAGCGTCGTGCCAGAACGATGCACTGTGTACGACTGCCTTGGGCACCGGGACCCAAGCGCCTGCTCCGGGCACACAGGCCAGTGTCGCCATCAGCTATGCATTTGCTCCGATTGTTGGCGGGTCATTGGCCGGCAAGGCATCACTGTTGCCAACCGCCTTGCAGGCCAGCATGTCGGAGCTTGTGCAGTGAAACAGGCTGTTCAGCAGGATCGGGGGAAGCCATGCAGCTCAGAACAATAGGAAGAAGCAGGGGACGGGGTACGGCAACGGTGGAGTTCGCCCTGCTGTCGCCATTTCTCATGCTATTGGCGCTGGGTGTTGCGGAGTTCGGCTGGCTGACCATCAACGCCGTGATGGTGGTCAACGCGGCGGCATCTGGTGCACGTTTCTTTGCCGGACAGCGTGGCAGCAATACACCGTACTCCGACACCAGTACACAGATCAAAGCGTCCGCTGCCACCCTGAAAGCGCCGAATTTGAGCTACTCGACCTACGTCGGCAGTACCTCATGCAGCACCGATTCGGCCTGCGCACTCGATTTGAACAGCGCAGTGCAGGGCGGCTCAGTCACCAGCGCGACGGTGACGGTGACCTACGGCCCCTATCAGCCGCTGCTTGGGGGCGCTTTCCCGGGTGTGTCGAACCTATTGCCGAAATCACTCAGTGCCACGTCGGTGGAGCGCGTGCAGTAGGCGGGCGAACTCGAATCGGAGCCAAATGCCATGAAACGATCAACCATCAAACGGCTGGCAGCAAGACGGCAACAGGGTGCCATCGGCATCATGGCAGCGTTCTCGATGATCCTGTTGATTGCCATTGCCGGTCTCGCGATCGATGCCGGGTATCTGTTCTACTGCCAGAAGCGTCTGCAGGCTGCCACCGACGCAGCAGCGCTGGCCGGCGCCGCAGACCTCTGGACGAGCTCGTTTACGACGGCACAAGCGAACGCGATGGCGTACACGGCCGGCAAAGGCAAGAACGCGATGCCTTCTGGGGTAACGGTATCCGGTGCCACCATTACCGGCTTGCAGTTGACGAACGCGCAGCTACCGGCATCTGGCGCGGTCTCCAAATACAACGCGATTCAGGTGGTGCAGCAGGCGACAGTGCCGCTGACTTTCGCTGGCGTGTTCGGGTTCAAGTCCCTCGCGATTGCAGCCAGTTCCAAGGCGGCCGCCGGAGGGGCTGGCAGCCCCGCGAAGTACAACGTCATGATCGTGCTGGACACGACAGCGTCGATGAACAACACGGATTCGAACTGCCCGAGTGCAAGCAAGAAATCGCTGACGCGGTTGCAGTGTGCCCAGCAGGCGGCGCTCTTGCTTCTGCAGAACCTGACAAACGCCGGCGACAATGTCGGGCTGATGGTGTTTCCGCCCCTGGCTGGCAGTAGCAAGGACACCGATTTTTCTTGTGGTTCAGGGCAGCAGGGCATCGCCAGCAGCTATTCCGCCGTCGGCACGGGTGTCGTGACCAGCGGCGCAACCTATCAAGTGACTGGGCCTGGGAGCGGGTACCTGAAAAATGGTGCGCTCAATACTGGATCAAGCATTGTCCAGGCGCTGGGAGGTGGCAGCTGCAGTGGCATCCCTGCAATCGGTGGGCTCGGAACGTTCTATGCGCAGGCGATCGCTTCCGCGCAGGCAGCTCTGCAAAACATGTCGCAAGGGCAAAGCCCCCCGGGGCAAAACGTGATCATTCTCTTGAGCGACGGCGATGCCACCTCATCGCAAAGCCAGTTGGGCAACACCTACAAGAGTACCTATGGTCAGGAGTGCAAGGCTGCGGTCACGTCTGCTACCACGGCGCGTCAGACCGGTACCCTGATCTATACGGTTGCCTACATTGGCGGCGGTTCGACTTCTGCAAGCTGCAGCGATGGCGGCAGCGATCTGACGCCATGCACCACCATGCAGCAGATTGCCTCGGGGCCGTCGTACTTCTTCTCAGACACCTGTCCGAACGCGGCCGGGGGCTCCATCAATCTGAACGCAGCCTTCAGTGCAATTTCGTATTCCCTGACCAAACCGCGACTGGTTCCGCAGAACGCTACGTAGAACAGTATTACGAGCTGCATCGGCGCCCAGAGTGAGCATCATTGCGAATACCTGCGCGATTGGCAGATCGGTGTGATTTCAGCGTGCCCCATCTGCGCCGGGGTAGCCGGGTGGAGGCGGTGGCGGTGGGCCGTAGTCATAGCGCGGTGCCGCCGGAGTGGATGGACGCACCATCATTGCGCCATAGACAGGAACACGATTGCCCGAGGCATACATGCATTGAATGTACGCAGCGTCGTATCCGCGCTGAGTGGCCTGGCCGGAGTACTGGGCGTTGTTCGCGCCGATTGCCGAGCCGACCAGCAACCCTGTGCCGGCGCCGACTGCTGCGCCGCGTCCGCCGCCGAGCGCCACGCCTGCTGCTGCTCCCAGTGCGGTGCCGACCGCAGCGGTGGCAACGGCACTGTCCGCTGCGGCTTGCCCTGGGCTCGCTCCACCAATCTGCGCGAAGGCAAATTGCCTGCAAGCGGCATCGTCGGCGCGGAACTGATCAAAGCTCTTGCCACTGCCGGGCAACGCCATCACGCTTGGGCCGGCGGGTATTGTTGTGCAGGCGGACAGCGCCACCAGCGTCAGTGGCAAGGGCCACCAGAATACGCGCTTCATTTCGGGACTCCCGCATTGTTCTGTGCAGGCGATGGCGGCACCGCGGGCACTTTCTGCCAGCCGCTGGAGCAGGTTTTCACATAGGGGTAGTAGCCCTCCGGCTTGGCGCAGTGGTACCAATAGCCTTGGTCCTCCGGCTCGTCTGCGTCGCCGGTGGCCATGTCGCTTTTCTCGATGTACTGCGGCGGTTCGGTTGGCACTGCGACAACGGCGGGCGGATAGTAGTAGCCAGGGTAGTACGGATAGGGGTAGCCCCACGGCGGACCGACGTACACGCCAATGCCAACGCGCCCCCTGCCATGCCAGCGATCAGCGAACGCGGGGTCGCTCGCCATGCTGGCTGCCGCTGCGGTCATGACCGCAATGACGATGCTCCCGATACTCACGGTATGAACACGCATGCTGACTGCCTCGTGTGCGACTGCGCAGCGCACGGAGCGCTGCCTGTACGTTCAGTCAATGTAGTGCCGGCATTCCATTGCCACGTCACCAGGAAAGGGCGCGTTACGCTTGTTACGGCTTGGTCGTCGCCCCGTAAGATTTCACACACAAAGTGCACATGATGTGGCGGTGATCACGCTGCGCCAACGTTTGCTGGTTTCGCGCTCGTGTGTGCTGGCGTGCGGCACGTAGACACATCGTTCAGTCCAATGGTGGCAGCGCACTTCGCACGTCAACCGCATACATTGGAGCAACGTTCTGCAAGTGCCCGGAGTCACCGGGCCTCTATGAATCTGCCCTTGACTTGACTAGGAGCCGCTATGAAAGCCATCAAGCAAATTGTGATCGTCGCCATGACGTTGACTGCGGGCGTCGCAATCGCCGCCAAAGTCGTGGATTGGCGTGACCTCGACAAGACCCACAAGCACGTTCAGGAGGCGATCCACGAGATGGAGCGCGCCCGAGCAGCCAACCACTACGACATGGACGGTCATGGCGCGAAGGCTGAAGAGCTGCTGCGTCAAGCTGAACGCGAGTTGGCCCTGGCTGTGGAATCGGCGAAGGCCGCACACTAGTTCTTTGGCTGTATCGCCCTTCACAGACGAGATGACCTGTCCCCAGTAACAGGGCCAGAGGGCTTCCAGCAAAGCCCAGTTCAAGTTTGCTTCAGGCTTGCGTCCTCTCGTCTCCGGCCTCTACACCCGGTGTTTGAAGCAGGTCGATCGCGCATTGGCGCTGTATGCTGCCGCGACCTGATCCTGTTCTCGGAGGCTGCCTCGTGCTCTATTTCTTCAACAAGTTGCTGTTGCTCGCCGTCTATGGCGTTGCGCTGGGCAGCTATGCCATGCCGTTGCCACTCTCGGCGGACGTCATCTATTGGGTGCGCATCGTTGCTGTCGTGCTGCTGGCGGCGCATCTGCTGGAGGTGGTGTTTTGCTTCCGCAAGGTCGCGCTGCACAAAGGGCCCCTGTTCGATAGCGTGCTGCTGACCATGTTGTTCGGTTTTCTGCACTGGAAGCCGATGGCGGATGCTGCCCGGAACACGCGCTGATCACGCCTTGCCGCGGCGGTTGTCGGTTTTGTCCACCTAGCCGCAACCGC
Source organism: Ralstonia flaminis (assembly GCF_958415495.1). NCBI lineage: Bacteria > Pseudomonadati > Pseudomonadota > Betaproteobacteria > Burkholderiales > Burkholderiaceae > Ralstonia > Ralstonia flaminis. Next base: position 12,018 of record NZ_CATZLL010000026.1, read on the forward strand.
TATCGCGGGCTACTCTGTTCGAGTCATCCCCTCCACGCGCTCGCCTTGTTGCGATGCGACATTCATCATGGACAGAGCGGAGCGAACAGCGTTTGTGTTTGCCGGCGGCGGCAGCCTGGGCGCCATCGAGGCCGGCATGCTGCGCGAACTGGTGGGCTCGGGTGTGGTTCCGGACATGGTGATCGGCGCATCGGCCGGCGCCATCAATGCGGCCTTTTTCGCATGCAACCCCCATGCGGCGGGCACAGCACAACTCGAAGCGCTCTGGCGCGGCGTGCGCCGTGCGGATGTGATGCCGTGGTCTTGGCGTGCCATGTTCGGCATGCTGGGCGGCAGGCGCGCGCATCTGGTGGATGCCTCTGGCCTGCAGCGGCTGCTTGTGCGGCATTTTGCACAGACCCCGCTCGAGGCAGCGACGCTGCCCCTGCACGTGGTGGCCACCGACATGCAGACGGGTGCCGAGGTGGTGCTGTCTTCCGGCCAGATCGTGCAGGCCGTGCTGGCCAGTGCCGCCATTCCGGGGGTGTTTCCGCCAGTGCGCGTGGGTGATCGCCTATTGATCGACGGCGGTGTTGCCAACAACACGCCAATCTCTACTGCGATCCGGCTCGGTGCAACGCGTATCGTCGTGCTGCCCGCCGGCTTTGCCTGTGCTGACCGGCGTGCCCCGCGCAGCGCCATCGAGCATGCGCTCAATGCGCTGTCACTGCTGGTTGCGCGCCAGCTTGTACAGGACCTGGAGCGCTGGTCTGGGCAGGTGCCGATTGCCGTGGTGCCGCCGTTGTGTCCGCTCGATGTGTCGCCCTATGACTACGCCCGCTGCGGCGAGCTGATCGATCGCGCCGCCGCCGCCACCGCCGCGTGGCTGGCCGCTGACGGTCTTGCCGGAACTGGTATCCCCGGTGCCCTGCGTGAACATCATCACGACGAAGACCGCCCGAGCTGCAGCGTCGACCCGCACACCATGCCGACTGCCTGACGCCGTCTTCGCCCGGGTGGCGGATGTCGTATGCTCACGCCGTCACAAATACAGCATTGGGGGTCTCATGGGCGTGGTGATCGATCATCCGATCGAGGTGTTCCTCATGGCGCTGATCGTGTTGGCGGGCGCGGCGCGTATCGGCTCGGCCGTATCGAAGCGCCGTGCGCTGGATGGCAGTACGCACGAAGACTTTGACGTGATTCAGGCGGCCACGCTCACGCTGCTCGGCCTGATGATCGGCTTCACGTTTTCGATGGCCATCAGCCGCTACGACACGCGCAAGAACTACGAAGAGGAAGAGGCCAACGCCATCGGCACCGAATATGCGCGGGCCAGCCTGCTGCCCGCTGCCGATGCCGCCAACCTGCGCGGCCTGCTGGCGAAGTATGTGGATGTACGCATCCGGCTCTACAGCAGCCACGACACCAGGCAACTGCCCGCACTCGAGGCCGAAACCTCGCGCCAGCAAGACGCCTTGTGGGCGGCGGTGCTCGGGCCTGCCGCCGCACAGCCCACACCAATCGTCGCGCTGGCCGTGAGCGGTATGAACGACGTGCTCAACGCGCAGGGCTATACCCAGGCCGCATGGCGCAACCGTATTCCGGTGGCTGCCTGGGTGCTGCTGTTCATGGTGGGGGCATGCGGTACGTTCATGGTTGGCTACGGCACGCGCAGCGCACGCATGCGCGGGGTGCTTCAGTTGCTGCTGCCCCTGGTACTGGCGCTGTCGTTCATGCTGATTGCCGACATCGACAGCCCGCGCGGCGGGTTTGTCCATGTGGATCCGGTCAACCTCAAGACGCTGGCGGCTTCCATGCAGCATTGACAGGCAGGGTGGGATTTTCTGCCTGGCGTTGAAACTGAATCTGCGTGGTGCGGCTGTTTCCCTGCATGCGGTGCGCTCATGATGCGCGCATCCGATTCAACTGGACGCCCACCATGAAAGCCGTTGCCTACTACGAAAGCCTGCCCATCGATGCGCCCAACGCGCTCGTCGACCTGACCTTGCCCGACCCCGTGCCTGGCCCGCACGACCTACTCGTGGAGGTGCGCGCCGTCTCGGTCAATCCGGTTGATGTGAAGGTGCGTGCCGGCATGCCACCGGCGAACAACCAGCCGCGCGTGCTGGGCTGGGATGCGGCAGGCATCGTGCGCGCCGTGGGCGCGGAAGTATCGCTCTTCAAGCCCGGCGATGCGGTCTGGTATGCCGGTGCCCTGCAACGTGCCGGCACCAACAGTGAGCTGCATGCGGTGGACGAGCGCATCGTCGGTAAGATGCCTGCCACACTCGGATTCGCACAGGCGGCCGCGTTGCCGCTGACCGCCATCACCGCATGGGAACTGTTGTTCGACCGGCTGCAAGTGCCGCAGGTAGACACGCCCTGCGGCAAGACGCTGCTGATCGTGGGGGCGGCGGGTGGCGTGGGGTCGATTCTCGTGCAGCTTGCGCGGCGGCTGACAGGCCTGACCGTGATCGGCTCCGCCTCGCGCCCAGAGACGGCCACCTGGGTGCGCGAGCTTGGCGCACACCACGTGATCAACCACACCCAGCCGCTGGCCGCCGAGCTGCGCCGCATCGGCGTGCCGGAGGTCGACTACGTGGCCAGCCTGAACCAGACCGAGCACCACTTCGAGCAGATCGTTGAAGCGCTCAAGCCGCAGGGCCGTCTGGCGTTGATTGATGACCCGGCGCAGCTCGACGCGCGCAAGCTCAAGGCGAAGAGCCTATCGCTGCATTGGGAATTCATGTACACGCGCTCGATGTTCAGCACGGATGACCAGATCGAGCAGCACCGCCTGCTCAATCGCGTGGCGGACATGATTGACGAAGGTACGCTGCGCTCGACCATGAGCGAGCATTTTGGCGTCATCAACGCCGCCAACCTCAAGCGCGCCCATGCCCTGATCGAAAGCAATCAGGCGCGCGGCAAGATCGTGCTGGAAGGGTTCTGATACCGGCTCAGGCGTCGGCCAGGTAGCCGCTGATGCGCGTTTGCAGAAAATCGCGCAGCCGCATCAACGTGGGCGAGAGCGCCAGCCGGTGCGTGCAGATCAGGTGCAGCGGCGCGGCCTCGCCCTGCCAGTCGGTGAGGGCGGCCTGCAGGCGGCCGGCACGCAGATCGGCCAGCACGTCCAGACGCGATTTGTACGCGATGCCGTGGCCGGCAACCGCCCAGCGGCGCACGAGTTCACCGTCGTCCGCCACACGGTTGCCGGTAACGCGTACCACCTGCGTGTCCGCCGCCCGATGGAACGTCCACTGGTCGTGCGTGGTGTCGGACAACGCCAGCCGCAGGCAGTTGTGCTGGAGCAAGTCATCGGGCGACTGGGGCACGCCGTGCCGTGCGAAGTAAGCGGGCGCGGCGCACAGCACGCGCCGGTTGTCGGGCGCCAGCGGCAGCGCTACCAGTGAGGAATCTTCCGGCTCGCCGTAGCGCACTGCGGCATCCACGCGCTGGCGGAACATGTCGACCAGCCGATCGCCAATGCGCACCTGCAGCGCCACCGCCGGGTGCTCGGTGAGGAAGTCGTCGAGCCAACCGGCGAGCACGCTGCGCCCCAGGTCCGACGGCATCGACAGCGAAACATCACCACCGATGGCCTGCCGGCCGAGCGCGAGGGAATCCTGTCCGGCCTGTAGATCGGCCAGCGCGCGGCGGGCGTGCGCCAGGTAGCGCTCGCCTTCCTGCGTGAGCGCGAGGCTGCGCGTGGAGCGCGCCAGCAGCCGCGCACCCAGTTCGGCCTCCAGCCGCTTGACTGCTGCGCTGGCCGCTGCCGGTGCAATGTTCAGCACACGGGCCGCCGCTGACAGGCTGCCGTTGTCTACGGCCAGCACGAAGATGGTGAGGTCTTCCAGGCGGATCATTGCTGCAGGTTTCGATGGGAATGGCGCAGGATGAGCGGCATCTTACCGAGTGCCTAGCTCGTGCGCACGGTTGCCCAATCCAGCCCGAACCGGGCGAGATACTTGCGCAGCCGGTCCGCGTCGTTCACCTTGGCCTTCTCGGTGCGTGACACGTCAAACAACCGGCGCCCGGCATCCGACAGCGATGCCGATTCCCGACAGAGGGCAATCACGTTCTCCAACTGCATGCGGTCGAACAGGTCGATGGATGCAACCTCGTCGCCGAGCAGATCTGCGAGCGCACTATCCCCGCCCGCCGAATCCGGTTCGGCCCACGTGCGCTGCAGACGCGCGATTTCGTCAGCGACATCGGCCTCGGTAATGCGGCCACCTTCGGCCAGCGTGGCCAGCCGGGTGACGCTGGCCGACAGTTCACGGAAGTTGCCCGTCCAGCGTGCCTGCGGCGAGGTGACGAACTTCAGGTAGATGCGCCGCGCCTCGGTGTGAAAGCGCACCTGTTCGCCGTGCTCGCGGGCATAGCGGGCCAGTTCGAAATCGAGGTTCGGCTCCAGGTCTTCCGGGCGATCGGCCAGGCCGGGCAGGTCGAACGTCCACAGGTTAATCCGTGCATACAAGTCTTCGCGAAAGCGGCCCTCGGCCACCCACTGCCGCAGATCGCGCACGGTGCCGGCAATGAGCTGGAAATCGCTCTCGACCTCGCGGTCGCTGCCGAAGGGCAGGAAGCGCTTCTCTTCGATGGCCTTGAGCAGCATGGCTTGCTCGTCCAGGCCCAGTTCACCAATCTCATCCAGAAACAGCAGGCCACCGTCTGCACTGCGCAGCAAGCCGGCGCGTTCCGTCTGCGCGCCAGTGAAGGCGCCTTTCACGTGGCCGAAGAGCGCGGACATGGCGCTGTCACCGCGCAGCGTGGCGCAGTTCACCTCGACAAAGCGGCCGGCGAACTGGTGCCGCGCCTTCTTCATCTCGTACACGCGGCGCGCGAGGAACGACTTGCCCGCACCCGTTGGCCCGAACAGCAGCATCGGCGCCTTGGAGCGCGAGGCCACGCGCTCGATTTGCTCGATCATCCGGTTGAACGCCGGGTTGCGCGTGGCGATGCCCGATTTGAGCAGCGAGACGGTGTCTTCCCGCTCGCGTGCAAAGCGCGTGGCGATCTTGTCGTAGCGCGAGAGGTCCAGGTCGATGACGCTGTAGCTGCCCGCCGTGTTGCCCAACTCCTTTTTGCGCGGCGGCGCGGTCTGGATGAGTTGCGCCGGCAGATAGCGCGCCTCGGCCAGCAGGAACCAGCAGATCTGCGCGACGTGCGTGCCCGTGGTGATGTGGATGAGGTAATCCTCAGCCTCGGTGTCGAACGCGTAGCCGCGCGTGAAGTCGTGCAGTGTGCTGTAGACCTCTTCAAAGTCCCACGGGTCGCGCAGCGAGACTTCGACGCTGCGCACCTCGGTCTCGGGCGACACCGCGGCGATGTCGGCACGCAGGCGTTCGAACAGGCTGCGGCTGCGCACGTCGTGCAGCAACTCCAGCCGGTGGATGACGAGGTCGTCCTGCTGGCACAGGCCGACGCTCGGCCGCCAACGTTCCCAGCGCTGGGCGCCCTTGCCTACGTAGTCGAGCGTCGTGCCGACAAAGCCGATGGCGACGGTTTTACGCATCCTGAAGTGCTATCCAAAAAGATAAATCAATATATCAATGGATCGTATTTTCGGGAAGTTTGGCGTGCCAACATCTGCGTTGATTTGCAAAAAGCACAATGAAATCAATGGGATAAATCGATCGGCGTCCGGTTTGGAGTGACCTGGCACACCCATTGCACTAGAGAAGGCATCAACAACACAACGCGAGATGCCAAATGGCTAACCAGCAACTATTCCAGACCTTGCTCGCGAAGACGGTCCAAGCCAATGCGACCGACGCGATCAACCAAGCCGGCGCCCCGGCGTATGCGATGTCGCCCCAGCACCAGCTGGCGCAACTGGCCATGACGGGCTGCCTGAACCAGACCTTCTATGCCTCGGCCGAGACGCAGCTGGCCGACGTGCTGCAGCTGGCGCTGCAAGTGGACGACGCCTTCATCGCCAAGACCGCGGTGTACAGCCGCGAGCGCGGCCTGATGAAAGACATGCCGGCCCTGCTGACCGCCGTGCTGGCGGCCAAGGGCAGCGCGTTGTTGCCGACGGTGTTCGGCCGCACGATCGACACCGGCAAGATGCTGCGCAACTTCGTGCAGATCGTGCGCAGCGGCGCAACCGGCCGCAAGTCGCTCGGCAGCCGCCCGAAGAAGCTCGTGCAGGCGTGGCTGAACAGCGCTACGGAAGTGCAACTGCTGCAGGCCACCGTGGGCAACGCACCGTCGTTGGCGGATGTCGTGAAGATGGTGCACTCGAAGCCGGCGGATGCCTGGCGCGCCGCGTTCTTTGCGTGGCTGATCGGCAAGCCGTATGACGCCACGCAACTGCCGCCGTTGACGCGTGAGCTGTGTGCGTTTCGCGCCGGTGAGTCGAAGGTGCTGCCGGACGTGCCGTTCCAACTGCTGACCAACGCGCCGTTGAACGCTGCGCAATGGGCGGTGCTGTCTGAACGCATGGGCTGGCACGCACTGCGCATGAACCTGAACACGCTGGGTCGCCAAGGTGCGTTCAGCCTGCCGGGTGTGACCAAGCGTGTGGCTGCCCGTCTGGCGGATGCGGCGCAGGTGCGCAAGGCACGTGTGTACCCGTATCAACTGCTGGCAGCCTACCGTTCAGCGGTTGATCCGGTGCCGGTGGCCGTGCGTGAAGCGTTGCAGGATGCGCTGGATGTGTCGCTGGCCAACGTGCCGAAGCTTGAGGGCAACGTGGTCGTGTGCCCGGACGTGTCCGGCTCAATGGGCAGCCCGGTAACGGGCTGGCGTCAGGGTGCGACTTCGGTCGTGCGCTGTATCGACGTGGCGGCGCTGGTGGCGGCGGCCATCCTGCGCTCGCATCCGACGGCACGCGTGTTGCCGTTCGAGCAGCGTGTGGTGGATGTGCGCCTGAACGCCCGCGACTCGGTCATGACCAATGCCGACAAGCTGGCGGCCATCGGTGGTGGCGGTACCAACTGCTCGGCGCCGTTGGCCCAACTGGTGGCAGAGCGTGCCAAGGTCGATGTGGTGATCCTGGTGTCGGACAACGAGTCGTGGGTTGATGCCACGCGTCGTGGCGCCACCCAGACGATGCTGCAGTGGGACTTGCTGAAGCTGCGTAACCCGCAAGCCAAGCTGGTCTGCATCGATCTGCAGCCGTACGGCACCACGCAAGCAGTGGAGCGTGCGGACATCCTCAACGTCGGTGGTTTTGGCGATGCGGTGTTCGACGTGATCGCGCAGTTTGCGTCCGGTAGCTTTGGCGCAGGCCACTGGGTCGAGGCCATCGAGGCGACGGTGCTGTAGGCCGTCTGTGCAATGAACAACAACGTTTTACCGGCGCGTCACGAATGCTGAAGAGCTTGTCCTGACGCGCCAGGTGCGAATGCCTGCGGGTGTACATCGGTATCCAGTCGGTTCGAACCCGACCCGCGCGAAAGCGTGAGACCACTCGCTCCCCTAGTCGCACCACCTTTTAGTTTTTCGGCGAATGCCGGCGGAACTACATCCTATGAAGATCGAGGTCGCGGGTTCGAATCCCGTCGGTCCCAAATCAGGGGGACCGTAGCTCAGTGGATAGAGCGCGCTGTTTCGCCAACTTTAGTCGCCGACCCCAATGCAACGCCCGATGTCACTGCCAATACGACATCGGGCCCCATAATGAAAAGAACGGAAGCAACGAAAGATCATGAGTCAGTACAACACTCTCCACGTTGAAAACGGCGCCGACATCAAGCTGTGGACCAACGGCGTGCCGGTAGAAGATGACGCCCGCAAGCAGCTGATGAACACGGCCAAGATGCCGTTCATCTTCAAGCACCTGGCGGTGATGCCGGACGTGCACCTGGGTAAGGGTTCGACCATCGGGAGCGTGATCCCGACCGAGGGCGCGATCATTCCGGCCGCCGTGGGTGTGGATATCGGCTGCGGAATGATGGCCGCGCGCACGACGCTCACGGCCGCAGACCTGCCGGACAACCTGCACGGCCTGCGTAGCGCCATCGAGGCAGCGGTGCCGCACGGCCGTACGCCGGGCCCGCGCGATAAGGGTGCCTGGAATACGCCGCCGGAAACGGTCGATGCGATGTGGGGTGAACTTGCCGACGGCTTCAAGCGCATCACCGACAAGTACCCGAAGCTCGCCAAGACGAACAACCACAAGCACTTGGGAACGCTGGGTACCGGTAACCACTTCATCGAGGTCTGCCTGGATGAAGCGCAACGCGTCTGGTTCATGCTGCACTCGGGTTCGCGCGGGGTGGGTAACGCCATCGGCAACCTGTTCATCGAGCTGGCGCAGGCCGATATGCGACAGCACATCGCCAACCTGCCGGACCGTGACCTCGCGTACTTTGAAGAAGGCAGCCAGCACTTTGATGACTACGTCGAAGCCGTCGGCTGGGCGCAGGACTACGCGCGTCGTAACCGCGCCACGATGATGCAAAACGTGATCGCTGCCGCGCGCAAAGTCATCACCAAGCCGTTCGCGGCCGACGTGGAAGCGGTGAACTGTCACCACAACTACGTGCAGCGCGAAACCCACTTCGGCCGCGACGTGCTGGTGACGCGCAAGGGCGCGGTGTCGGCGCAGAAGGGGCAACTCGGGATCATTCCGGGTTCGATGGGGGCGAAGAGCTTCATCGTGCGCGGGCTGGGTAACGAAGAGGCCTTCTGCTCGTGCAGCCACGGTGCGGGCCGCACCATGAGCCGTACACAGGCAAAGAAGCGCTTTACGGTCGATGACCAGGTTCGCGCCACAGCCCACGTGGAATGCCGTAAGGATGCTGACGTGATCGACGAGATCCCGATGGCGTACAAGGACATCGACCATGTGATGGCGGCGCAGGCGGATCTGGTAGAGATCGTGCATACGCTGCGGCAGGTGGTGTGTGTGAAGGGATAAGCTCGCCCTCCGCGCTCGTACAACAAGAACAACAAGTGAACATCATGACGTTTCTGTATTCCCACCCTGTCTCCGACACCATCCGCGAGCGCGTGCTGGCGGAGCTGACCAGCATCGAGCTGCAGCACGACGTTCGCGTGCTGTTTGCGTGCGAATCGGGCAGCCGGGGCTGGGGCTTTGCCTCGCCCGACAGCGACTACGACGTGCGCTTCGTCTACGTGCATCAGCCCGAGTGGTACTTGCGCGTCGAGCCGCAGCGCGATGTGATCGAACTGCCGATCAGCGACGAGCTGGACATCTCCGGCTGGGAGTTGCGCAAGGCGCTGCAGCTGATGCACCGCTCCAACCCGACGCTGCTGGAGTGGCTCGCCTCGCCCGTGGTGTACCGCCAGGACGCGGCATTGGCCGAGTGCATGCGCAAGCTGGCGCCAACGTTCTTCTCCGAGCGCAAGGGCCGCTGGCATTACGTGTCGATGGCGGCAAAGAACTTTCGCGGCTACCTGCAGGGCGAGACCGTACGCATGAAGAAGTACCTGTACGTGCTGCGTCCGTTGCTGGCCGCACAGTGGATCGACGAAGGGCGCGGCATCCCACCGATGCGCTTTGCCGATCTGGCTGATGTGATGGTGAGAGACACCGCGCTGCGTGACGAGATCAACCAGTTGCTGGCGATCAAGATGGAATCCGGCGAGGCCGAATACGGGGCGCGCTTTCCGCGCATTCACGCCTTTATCGAACAGGCCTTGGCGCAGGAAGACGTGCCGGCCGATTTCCGGCAGGCCGCGGGCAACCCGGCAGCGTTGGATGCGTTCCTCTACGACACCGTGTTGACGCGCCCCCCCTGTACAACCTGACGCACACCCCATCTGGCGGGTGCGCAAACGAACAAGAAGAACAAACCATGAACACCCAATTGCAGTTTCAATCGCAACCCGCCACCTGCATCGAACTCGATGGAGCGCAGGGCGAGGGCGGCGGACAAATCCTACGTACGGCGCTCACCCTGTCGATGCTGACTGGCACGCCGTTCCAGATCGAGAACATTCGCGCCAAGCGTTCCAAGCCCGGCCTGCTGCGCCAGCATTTGACGGCGGTGCAGGCGGCCGTGGAGATCAGCGGCGCCACCGTGGAGGGCGCAGAAGCGGGCTCGCAGACGCTGCGCTTCACTCCCGGGACCATCCGTGGTGGCGACTACCGCTTTGCCATCGGTACGGCCGGCAGCTGCACGCTGGTGCTGCAGACGATCCTGCCTGCGCTGTGGTTTGCCGATACGCCGAGCACCGTGTCAGTGAGCGGCGGCACGCACAACCGCGCAGCACCGCCGGTCGACTTCCTTATCCGCGCGTGGCTGCCGTTGGTCGAACGCATGGGCGTGACGCAGACGCTCGCGCTCAAGCGCCACGGTTTCTACCCGGCCGGCGGCGGCGAGGTGCAGGCGACGGTCACGCCGTGCGCAGGCCCGCTGCGTGCGTTGCATCTGACTGAGCGCGGCGCGCAGCAGGCGCTGCGTGCCGAAGGCATCGTTGCAGGTGTGCGCGGTGGCGTGGCGCGGCGCGAGCTCGACATGCTGGGCTGCTTCGTGCCCGGTGTTGAAGGCACCGTGCGCGATCTCGGCAATGCTGAGGGTCCCGGCAATGCGCTCGTGTTCGACATCGTGCACGAGCATGTCACCGAGGTCTTCACGGGGTTCGGCGAGCGCGGTGTGGCGGCCGAGACGATTGGCAAGGATGTCGCCCATGCGGCGCTGCGCTACCTGCAAAGCACGGCGGCGGTGGACGAGTATCTGGCCGATCAGCTTGTCTTGCCGATGGCGTTGGCTGGTGCGGGCAGCCTTACCGCAGTGGCGGCTTCGTCGCATCTGCTGACCAACCTCAGCGTGATCGAGAAGTTCCTGCCGGTGGCGTTTGATGTGGAGACCGTCGGGCCGGGCGCTCCGGTGCTGGTGCGCGTGCTCTAACGGCCGGTGGCGGGCCCGGGCAGGCACGGCATTCGCGTGGGGTTGAACACCAACACCAACTGGAGCCCACCATGCAACGCGGCAAGAAAGAGCAGCACCCGCACGCTCACAAGCGCGAGGAGTTGATCGAGCAGGCCGTGGAAGGCACCTTCCCGGCAAGCGACCCGCCTGCCACCGGCGGCATCACGCGTGTGGTCGACAAGAAGCCCAAGGCGCACAAAGGCAAGCACAAGCCGAAGGCCAGATCGAAGTAACTGCAGCGAAATCGCCGCAGTCATTCAGCGCCCGCATCGTCTAGCGACGTGCGGGCGTTTTCGTATCTGCGTGTGCTGCGTGCTTACTGGTGCGCGAGGATGTTGACCACGTTCCCGAACGGATCGCGCACATAGAAGCGTCGCACGCCCCACGGCTCATCGACGAGCGGGTAGACGATCTCCAGGCCCAGCGACAGGGCGCGTGCATGCACGGCATCGGCGTCGTCCACCTCAATGGACAGCGCCGGCACCGGGGTGCCCGAGCCGCCCTCGGTGGCAATGCTGACCTGCGGTGCCATCGTGGCATGGGGATCGGCAAAGGTGACGATCCAACCGTGGTCCATCACGGTTTCCAGGCCGAGCAAGTCGGCATAGAACGCGCGGGCGCGCGCCGGATCGGGGGCATACAGGTTGGGGACGATGCGTCGGACGGCCATGCTGCGCTCCTGTCTGGGGTGGGCGGAAATGGACTGCGGCATTGTAGCCACCCTTGTGATGTCCTGTTCGCATGCAGGGCCGGCGCACATCACGTAAAGTGGCGGGCACTCGAACCATACAGAGACACGCACGCCATGGATTTCCTGCAATCGCTGCTGGCCCCGCGCCTGCAAAACGTTGAAACCTCTGCCATCCGCGAACTCTTCAAGGTGCTCGGCAAGCCGGGCCTGATCTCGTTTGCCGGTGGCTTTCCGGATTCGGCCCTGTTTGACGTGGAGGGCCTGAAAGCCGCCGCTGACAGCGCACTCACTGCAGATGCAGCCCGCGCCCTGCAGTACGGCGCCACCGAAGGTTTCGAGCCTCTGCGCGAGGCCATTGTCACGGTGATGAAGGCGCGCGGCGCCAGCATCGTCAACACCGACATCCTGGTCACCACCGGGTCGCAGCAAGGCCTGGACCTGCTGGGCAAGGTGCTGATCGGCGAGGGCGATACGGTGCTGGTGGAGGCGCCAACCTTCCTGGCCGCCATCCAGGCGTTCAAGCTGTACGGCGCCAAGGTGGCTGGCGTGCCGACCGACGCCGATGGCCTGGACGTGGATGCGCTGGAAAAGACGCTGGCCACGACGCGTCCGAAATTCCTCTATGTGATCCCCAACTTCGGCAACCCCAACGGCGCGCTGATGAGCCTGGAGCGCCGTCAGCGCCTGCTGCAGCTGGCCGTGCGACACAACCTGCTGATCGTCGAGGACGACCCGTACGGCGAGCTGTACTTTGACGCACCGCCGCCGCCGTCGCTGTACGCGCTCAGCCAGCAGACTGAGGGTGCGCAGGGCCGCGTGGTCTATCTGGGCAGCCTGTCGAAGGTGATGGCGCCGGGGCTGCGCGTGGGCTGGATGATTGCCCCGCCGCTGCTCCTGAGCAACGCGGTCATGGTCAAGCAGTTTGCCGATGCGCACACCTCCACGTTTGCGCAAGCCACGGCGGCGGCCTATCTGCGCAGCAACCGACTGGAGACCGTGCTGCCGCGCACGCGCGCTGCCTACGCGGAGCGTGCACACGCCATGGCCAATGGCCTGCGTACGCTGCTGCCCGAGAGCGAGCTGACCTTCAACCGCCCACGCGGCGGCATGTTCCTGTGGGGCCGACTGCCGGGCCGCAACGCCGCGGATGTGGCCAAGATCGCCATCGAGCGCGGTGTGGCCTTCGTGCCGGGCGCAGCGTTCTACGCGGTCGATCCAGACCGCTCGACGCTGCGCCTGTCGTACGCCACCTCGTCGCTCGCGCAGGTGGAAGAGGGCATCGCCAAGCTGGCCGGTGCCATTCGTGAGCTGCCGGTCGCCTGATCCTCTGCAGGTCTGATCGGTGGCAGGTGGGGCGCGCGGGCAGTGATGCCGGTGCGCTCCACCCACCCTCCATCCCGAGGCAATCGCCTCACGCACGCGGTAAGCTGGCGGCTCCCAAAAGAGAACATAGGAGACCCCCGCCATGCAGCCCCTGCCTCGTTTGCTCCGTCATCTTGTCTTCGCGCTCGGCGCGCTGTCGCTGGGCTTTCTGCCGGCCGCCGCCAGCGCGGACGAAGTGCGCGTGATGAACTCCGGTGGTTTTACCGCAGCCTACAAGGCGCTTGCGCCGGGCTATGAGAAGGCCACCGGCAATACGCTAGCCACCGCCTGGGGGCCGTCGATGGGCGCTTCGCCCGAGGCGATTCCCAACCGCCTGGCGCGTGGCGAACAGGCCGACGTGCTCATCATGGTGGGCGAGGCGCTCGACGGGCTGATCCAGAAAGGTTTGGTGGACCCCGCCAGCCGCGTGCCGCTGGCCGAGTCGCGCATCGGCATGGTGGTCAAGGCGGGCGCGCCCAAGCCGGACATCAGCACCGTCGATGCCTTGCGCAACACGCTGCTGCAAGCCCAGTCGGTGGCGTACTCCGACAGCGCCAGCGGCGTGTATATCGAGACCACGCTGTTCAAGCGCCTCGGCATTGAAGCGCAGATGCGCGGCAAGGCCCGCAAGATCGAGAAGATTCCGGTCGGCACCGTGGTGGCCAGCGGTGAATACGCCATCGGCTTTCAACAGGTGAGCGAACTGCTGCCGGTGCCGGGCGTGGACTTTGTCGGCAAGATTCCCGAGTCGCTGCAGAAGGTGACGGTGTTTGCGGCGGGCATTCCCATCAATGCCGCGCACCCCAAGGCGGCACGTGAGCTGATCCGCTATTTGGCCTCGCCAGAAGCAGCGCCGGCGGTGGAGAAGAGCGGGATGGAACCGGCACGCGCATCGGCAAGGGCGCCGGAGGCCGTGCAGTGATCGAGCCGGCTGTGCTGCCCGATCCGCCGCAAGACCCGGCGCTATTGCGCCGCCTGCTGCGGGCGAAGGATCGCATGGACGCCGTCTCGCACGAGGACTGGCCGGTCAAACGGCTGGCCGAGGTAAGCGGCGTGTCCGAGGCGCACTTCGCGCGCGCGTTCAAGCAGGCGTTTGGCATTCCGCCGCACCGCTACCTGCTTACGCGCCGCATCGAGCAGGCCACCACCCTGCTGCGCGACACCGACCTGCCCATCATCGAGATCGCCTTCGCCACCGGCTGGGAGAGCCTGGGCACCTTCGGCCGCATCTTTCGCGACATCACCGGGCAGAGCCCGAGCGCCCTGCGCCGCGAGGCCCAGGCCAATGCGCCGCTGCAACAGCTCGACCGCGTGCCCGCCTGCGTGTTGAGGGCGGCGCAGCGGCCCGACCTCACCACAGCAGTTTCGGAGAAGCGTCGCCAACTGGCAGCGGGTACAAATCCGTCACCAACCAACACCAAGGAGCGGTGATGAGCCAAGGGATCAACGTCGTAGGGCTGTATGTGGACGACCAGGACGCGGCACTGGCGTTCTATGTCGACAAGCTGGGTTTCCGTGTGCATACCGACGTGCGCAACGGGCCGTATCGGTGGCTGACGGTGCAGCATCCGGAGCAACCGTCGTTCCAGCTTGGCCTGTTCCAGCCGGGCCCGCCCATCCATGACGAGGCCACCGCGCAGACATTGCGCGCGATGGTCGCCAAGGGCGCGATGCCGCCGCTGGTGCTGACCGTGGCCGACTGCCGCGCTACCTACGCGCAACTGCGTGCGCGCGGCGTGGAGTTCACGCAGGAACCAATCGACCGCTTTGGCAGTGTGGATGCGGGCTTTCGCGACCCGGCCGGCAACGGCTGGAAGATGATCCAGGCTGCCGGAGGTGCCAAATGAGCGCCCGCACCGGACTCCGCCAGTTTCACCGCTGGGTGTCGATGGCCTTCACGCTGACGGTCATCGCCAATTTCGTCGCCATGACGCGTGGGACGCCGCCCGCGCGGATCACCTATGCGCCGTTGTTGCCGCTGGCGTTGCTGATGATCACGGGGCTGGTCATGTTTGCGTTGCCGTATGTGGATCGGCGCGGCGGGCGCGCTGGCCGGGAAACTTTGGCAGCGAGGAGTTGAGGTCCAGATAGCGAGGTCAGAGCCCGGCGCGCCAACTCGATGCCGGCGTGCCGAGCTTTGGTCCCGAATGTGGCGCAGGTTTACTGCTGCATCTTGAACGGTGCGCCCGGGGCTGGACCTTGCACGCGCTTGACCTCTTCCTCGGGCACTGGCACGACTGCAAATACGGCGTCGGTGTCCTTGGCTTCACGAATGTCGACGGACTTGCGCTCGAAGATGTTGACGCCCGAGAACACCATCACATCCCCGAGTTTGGGCGTGAAGGCAAAGTAGTCGGGTTCGTCGAGCACGAGGTTGCCCTTGACGATGACTTTGCGTTGCAGGTACGCGTAATCTCCAGTCACCAGTACGGCCTTGGCCGGGTTGCGCAGATTGTTGCCAGCCACGTCGCGCAGCATGACGGTCATGCTGCGCTCCAGTGTCGCTTGCAGCATGTCCCGCAGGGGTTGTGCCTGCTGCGCCAGCCAGCCGGTATCACCCGACAGCGGCTTGATGTCGGCGCTGGCCGCGATGTACTGCGTCTCCCACAGCGGTTTGCCCGCGGTATCCACCAGCTTGGTCTTGAGCACGACATACGGACGGACGTCGGTGTCGTTTACGTACGTCAGCACACCGAAGGGCTGCACGCTCAGGTGCGTGCCGCCAGTGCCAGCCGTTAGCGCCTTGTTGTCGCCGGCTTTCAGCTTGGCTTGCAGCAGCGTATCGGCCTGGGCCAGCATGTCATACGTCGTGACTGCGGACGTATCGCCGGCGCGGCTTTGTGCGCGTGCGCTGTTAATGGAGTCCGCCGCGATTACACCCAGCAGACCGAATGCCATGCCAACTCCGAGGCCCGCCTGGTGTCCGCTGATATATAGCCGGGTATTGGGCACCGCATAGATGCCGAGCGGCAGATCCCACTTTGACGGTGGCTCCTTGTCGAGGCTCACCGTCACCTGCGTCTGCTCGGCAGGGAACGGTTCGGTGTGGCGGAAGCTGGCACAGCCGGCCAGCGCGGCGATGGTCAGGCCGAGTGCGGCCCGGACGGCGAGTTGACGCAGTCCCATTGTTACTACTCCCTGATGATGTTGTTGTTGGAGACCTGCCGGTACACCTTGGGGGCCTCATCCGCTCCCGCCGGTGCCGCAGCCGGTCGAATGCGGATGATAAGGAAACAATGTGATCCGCGGATACCCCCCGAAGCGCGGTTTCACTGGCTCGGGGCGCTGCCGCACTATGCAGTCTGCGCGGCGGTATGCGTTACCTCATGCCGGCCACCCATCCGCCACAGCACCACCGCCACCACATGGCACGCCGCTGCCGCCCACCCCAGCATGCCCGGCCCGCCATGGGCCAGTGCCAGCGCCCCCACGCTCGACCCCAGCGCAATCCCCACATACACCGCAGATGCATGCAGCGACAGCGTGATCGGCGATACGTCTGGTGCCAAGCGGATCAGCCGGGTCGCCTGTGCCGGCCCGAAGCCCCAGCCGGCCATACCCCACAGCACGACCGCGCCGATGGCGATGACGGTTGCCACCGAGCCATGCAGCACCTGGGCCGATAGCGACAGCACCGAGAACGCCAGCACGATGCCCACGCTGCTCACCGCCAGCACGCGGGCGACGCCTGCGCGGTCCGTCATGTGCCCGCCCAACCCGGTGCCCAGCGCTGCGAAACTGCCCACCAGAAACAGCACGATGCCCACGTGCTGCGGCGCAAAGCCCAACCCCTGCACAAAGAACGGCGCGACATACGTATAGAACGTGAAGCCGCCTGCGGCCCACAGCGCGGACACCGCCAGCGCACCGAGCATGCCGGGCCGGCGCGCCACGCTCAGGCGTTGGGCCAGCGTGGTCACGCTGTGCGGCAACGCACGCGGCAGGCCGAACGCGAGGCCCGCCGTGGCGAGTGCCGACAGCACGCCGCACGCCACGAAGGTCGAACGCCAGTCGCCCTGGGCTGCAATCCACGCACCCAGCGGTACGCCCAGCGCCACCGCCACCGTACCGCCGCCCGTGATGATGGCGAGTGCCGAGCCACTGCGTGCGGCCGGCACCAGCGAGGTCGCCACCGCATTGGCGGTCGGCAGGAACACGCCTGCGGCTAGCGCCAGCAGCACGCGCGCCGCCATCAGCTGCCCGAAGCTGTGCGCACCAGCGGCCAGCAGGTTGCCCGCCGCAAAGATGACCAGCGCGCAGATCAGCACGCGGCGCCGGTCGACGTTGCCGAGCAGCGTCGCCATCACGGGCGAGCCCACGGCGTAGGTGACGGCAAACACAGTGACGAGCTGCCCCGCCGCCGGCACGCTCACGCCCAGGTCTGCGGCCAGCACCGGCAGCAGGCCGGCAATCATGAATCCTTCGGTGCCGATGGCGAACGCGCCCAGGCACAACCACCACAGCGATGCCGGCATGGTCGGCTCCTGTCAGAAGAGGAAAGCGGGAGGAGGGGCGGAGCCTGTGGCTCCGCAGGGGACTAGAGCGCGGTAGTGTCGGCGGTCTGGCCGAACAGCACGCGGCGCTCGTCGTCGGAGATGTCTTCGCGGCGGCGCGAGTAGGCGCGCTCGACGCCGGCATACGCGCGCTCGGTGGCCGGGCGTGCGCCAACGGCCTTGAACCAGCGCTGCAGGTGCGGGAAGTCGCCCAGGTCTTGCCCGTGCCCTGCGTGCGGCACGATCCACGGGTAGGCCGCGATGTCGGCGATGGTGTAGTCGTTGCCGGCAATGTACGGGCGATCGGCCAGGCGGCGGTCGAGCACGCCGTACAGGCGGTTGGTTTCTTTGGTGTAGCGGTCGATGGCGTAGGGCACGCGCTCGGGCGCATACACGTTGAAGTGGCCGATCTGCCCGGCCATCGGGCCCAGGCCGCCCACCTGCCAGAACAGCCACTTGAGCACTTCCATGCGGCCGTGCAGGTCTGTGGGCAGTAGTTGGCCGGTCTTCTCGGCCAGGTAGAGCAGCATGGCGCCCGATTCAAACAGCACCACGGGCTCGGTCCCCTCAGCCGGGTCGTGGTCGACCATGGCCGGGATCTTGTTGTTGGGCGAGATGGCGAGGAACTCGGGCTTGAACTGGTCCCCCCGGCTGATATCCACGGGGATGACGCGGTGCGGCAAACCGGTCTCGGCAAAGAACAGCGCCATCTTCAGGCCGTTGGGGGTGGCGCAGGTGTAGAGGTCGATCATGGCGAGGCCCTCGTGTTTCTGTCGTGTTGGTTGACAGAGTAGGTGCGTGAGTGGCCTTTTGTAATGACCAGAAATCGGAATTTCTGGGTGGCCACTTGGCTCAGTGGCCGTGCACCTGTGCGGGCTCGGGCGTCTCACACGATCGCGCGTAGCTCTCCCACGCAGCGGTCACGCACAGCACCCCGGTTGCCAGCGCTGACACCGCCAGCGCGGACAGGCCATCCGCCACCAGCAGCCCGGCCGCTCCCAGTACGACCAGCCCGACCACGTGCGCCGGGCGCACCCGCCCGAAGATCGCCCACTTGAACAGCAGGTTGCCCAGCAGATACAGCCCTGCGCTGCCCAGCACCGCCAGCGCCGCGCCCGCATGCGGATGGCCCACCGGATGCGCGAGCACAAACTCGTCGGCCACCGCCCCAATGATGATGCCCGCCACCAGCACCACGTGGATGTAGGTGTAAGCCAGCCGCGCCAGGCGGCCCGGGTCGGCCGAGTGCGACATGGTGTGTGCGCCGCGCTCGGCAATCGTGTCGAAATACAGCCACCACATGGCCAGGCTGCCGATGAACGACACGGCCATCGCCGCAATGTTGGCTGCGTTCCAGTCGAGCCCGGCAAACGTCGAGCCCGTCACCGTTACGGACTCACCCAGCGCGATGAGGACGAACAGCGAGCAGCGCTCGGCCATGTGGCCGCCTTCCACGTTCCAGTCGTCAGTGGTGGAGCGGCCCAGGCCCGGCGTGTAGAAGCCCATGGACGGGCCGATCCATTCAATGGCCAGCGCGGCGATCCAGCACACCCAGCGCACCGGCACGTCCGACAGCCCGCCCGCCAGCCACAGCACCGCCGAGATGCCGAGCCACACACCGATGCGCTGGAAGTTGCGCCGCATGCTCAGCGACTCATGCCGCACGGCCCACAGGAAGAACAACGTGCGCCCGAATTGCATGAAGACGTAGGCCAGCGCAAACGCCAGTCCGCGTGAGCTGAACGCCTGCGGCAGCGATGCCGAGAGCAGCAGCCCCGCCGTCATCAGCACCAGCATCAGGATGCGGATGGCAAGCTTCTCGGGGTCGAGCCAGTTGGTGACCCACGAGGTGAAGATCCACACCCACCACACCGCCAGCATCAGCAGCAGCGCCTGCGCGCCGCCTTCTAGCGTGAAGTTGCCGATCAGCAGGTGCGAGAGCTGCGTCACCGCAAAGACGAACACCAGATCGAAGAACAGCTCGATGTTGGTGACGCGGTGGTGGCCGTGCCCACCATCGGATAGGGTGGGCGCGGCGCGGAGGTAGCTGCGGTGCATCGTGAGTTTTTCGTGTGTGTTGTGTTCAGGTGGACAGGTCAGGCCGACTGCATGCCGAGCGTGAGCGTGCCGGCCCCCACCATTACCGCACCACCGGTGTAGCCAAAGCGACGCTGCGCGGCCACGCTGGTCAGGCGCTTGGCGAGCAGCTTGGCGGCCAGCGCGTACATCGACGCATTGGCGGCGGCCAGGCACACGAAAGTCGGCAGCAGGATCACACTTTGCGACAGGAAGGTCTGGTCAGCCGACATGAACTGCGGCACGAACGCGACGAAGAAGACGATGCTCTTGGGGTTGAGCGCGGTGACCGTCCACGCGGACAGGAAGCGGCGGCCGGCGGACTTTTGCTGCATCGGGATGGCGGCCTCGGGCGCATTGTCGCGCAGGCGGCGGGCGCTGAGGATGGACTTGATGCCCAGGTAGACGAGGTACGAACCGCCGATGAGCTTGAGCGCTGTGAATGCCGCGGCGGATGCGGCGAGCAGGGCGCCCGCGCCAGCCAGCGAGACGGCCATGGCGGTGGTGTCACCGGCGGCGACGCCCGCCACCGTGCTCCACGCCGAGCGGCCACGGTTGGCCAGCGAATCACCAATCACCAGCAGGATGGTGGGGCCCGGGATCAGCAGGATGATGATGCTGGCGCCAATGAAGGCCAGCCAGGTGTGGAGGGTCATGGTGGGGTCTCTGGTTTTTGGGGTTGGGAGAGACAGTTATCCATGAAAATTTTGGGGCGTCAAACGAGGGGTGTTTGGTTTTTGCGTTTTGGGTTTTGTGTTGGTGGTTTGCTTCCGTTTCGTCCCCTGCCGGGGCCGACTGACTTTCTTTGTCTTGCCAAAGAAAGTAAGCAAAGAAAGGCGCGCCCGAGATGGCGAAAGCCTCCTTGGATTTTTGTCGCGGGGAGGGGAAGGAGCCAAACTCGCTGCGCTCAGACAAGGCTCCTTCCG
>NZ_CATZLL010000027.1:0-18567 GCF_958415495.1 Ralstonia flaminis
TGAACAGGAAAGTCAATGAAATCAACGATCTACCAACACCACCTCCGCGCCAGTGCTAGCTTTTCGTACCGTCACTTATTGCACTGAAAACGAGGAGACCCCTGGTTAGCCAGCACGATCTGCAGCGCATCGATCAGGCTCTTGTCCTGGCTCGTCGAGCCAAACTCCACCGCCCTGGCCATGCGGAACAGGGGCGCCCGCCAGGAATTGAACGGCTTGCGCAGCAGGGGCAGGTAGTTCTTGCCGCTCCAGACGCGGATCGCTTCACAGTCGGCGCGCAACTGGTCCAGGCTGCCGTGCGGTGCCAGCAGCTCTCGCACCCGCTTGCCCGTCTCCTCGTCGGACAGATCTTCAGCCAGCAGCTCGAGCACCCGCTCCAGCTTGGCCACAAGCTCCTCGCTGAGTTCGCGCTGGCGCGCCTGCAGTTCTTTCAGCTCCTCCTGGGCGGCGTTGTGGCAGGCTGTCAGCCGACGGATGAACATCTCCGCGATGTCGTCACGGGCGCGCACGCGCATCTGCCGGATCAGCGCCAGAGTCATCGTGTGGCGCTTGGCCTGCGAGAAGTCCTTCATTTCCCCGGCGTCGCGAGTCGTGGCCAGGTCGCAAAGGTACTTAAGCCTGGGCTGCGTCAAGCCTTCGAGGAGCGAGTCACTGTCCGGCAGCGATTCGAGCCAGCCAAGCTGCTCGAGCAGTTCATCAAGGTGCTGGCGCGACGCCTTCTTGGCCGACCGCTTCAGCTCGTTGTACCGGGTCTGCCAGTTGGATAACTCCGAGATCAACAACTCGTCCAGCCAACGCCGCTGGTCGTTGGTGAGTTTGCGCTCGACCCCGTCGAAGATGGCTTGCTCGGCAGCCTCGTGCTCCTTCTCAGCAATCTTGTGAAGCGTGCTGAAGCTCGGCAGTTCGTAGTCCTTGATCACGAGTTCCGTGGTCAGCGCGTTGATGACGTCGACCACGGTGTTGACGACCGAGCTGGCTCTGCGCGCGATGCGAACAGCCTCGGCCCGGGGCTTGGGCCCGCTGTACGGCCGGATCTTCAGGAAGGCGCGAACCTTGTCGTGGTCACGATACAAGGCCCCG
Source organism: Ralstonia flaminis (assembly GCF_958415495.1). Taxonomy (NCBI): domain Bacteria; kingdom Pseudomonadati; phylum Pseudomonadota; class Betaproteobacteria; order Burkholderiales; family Burkholderiaceae; genus Ralstonia; species Ralstonia flaminis. Next base: position 1,081 of record NZ_CATZLL010000027.1, read on the forward strand.
TTCCCGCTGGCCTCGGGATACCGGAGCTGCTGCTGGGGCGCGAAGCCCAAGCAGACGGCCACATGCTCGACCACCTCTGGCGGAATGCTCTCTGCAGGCTGGAAGAAGTGCAGGTACTGGAAGCACTTCAACTGCACCGTCAGCGACAGCCGACGGTCTTCACCGCGCGAACTTGCAGCGACCCACTCCACCTCGTCTTTCGACGGAGTGAACAGCTTCCGCAGCTTTTGCGGTGTTAGGAGACGAGGAAATCGAGGATAGGCGGTGCGCTCAACGCTCGCCATGGGCCGGCGGGCGCGACGTCACATCCCGACTGCCAAACGTGGAGGCAATCACCCTGGCGCAATCAGGTCGCGCAGGGGTTGGCGGTTCGGGCGGCAAACTTCCGATGAAAACGGGCATAGAACAAACCTCAATGCTGTAGAACTTCGCCCCCGCGCTTGTCTCCACCCGTCGCCTCGTGAGCTCATCGGCTCTGTTTCAGTGCACCGTGGTGGTCGAGAGAAATGATAAGCAACACAGCTCGCCGTTGAACCTAGGGTTTGAGCGGAAGCCGCCGCTCTTCGACGCTCACGCAGCGAGCCCTTTGCCGTGATCTGGGCTTTGCGCAACCGCTCGCCCTCGTTCGGCGACGGTGATGGTGACCCAGGTGCCGATGCGGCCGCCGTCGTCCTCTTTCATCACTGGCGCGCTGACTGTCTGCGCTGCCGCACTCTCGTTCTCCGCACACGCCCAGATCATCAAGATCGACGGCTCGTCCACCGGAGCGGAGTCGGCCAGCGCGTGCGCAGCCGGTACGCCTTTATGCACGCCGCCGCTGGCTACAACGATCCGAACCAACCCCAGCCTGGCGCGTTCTTGTTTGAATCGCGAGCATGGCAAAGTACTCGGATGCGAAGGGTTAAGCATGAAGCGAGTTCGAGTCGCCCCTGGCAAGTTTGTTGCCGTCCCCAATGACGTGGCGTAAAGGGCGCAGCGCATCTTCGATCGGGGTCTGACTCGTGACCAGGTTAGGGATCAGCGGCGATGGAACCAAAGGGCGCGACCGGTCTGATCGCGGGCTCCCCAAAGCCACTTGTGATCGCCAAGCCCTGGACCGGTGCGGGCTGACGCTGGACGCGACGACCATCGAAGCCAGCGGCCGGCAGCGACGCCCGTGTGACCCGCTGGGTGCGAGCCTAGCGGGCCGAGCAAGACGCCGCACCGCGTAGTGCAGCCTTCGTGCCGATGAGCTTCGAGCTGGGCGACGCCTTCCAGTTCGACTGGAGCTGCGAGTACGTCTTCGTCGGCGGCATACGCCGACGGCTGCCGACAGCAGTACGGCGGGTCGGTGCAATGCCAGGCTCCGGTGATTCACGCGAACTCCCCTTGGCGGATAACCGGACTGATCCAGAAGCGCACACCGGTGAGCGCCAGTTCGAATTGCAGGTGCTTGAGAAGCTCCTCCATTCTTTCGGCGGGCACGATTGCCTTGGCCAAGGCTGCAATACCGCCCGCAAGGCCTCCGTCATCATCCAGGTCGAAATGCTCGAACCCATGGGCGTAGACGGGCGAACAGAGATATGTCCTGCACACGCCGGAGGAGACAAGCGCACTGACAGTTCGCTCCTCCATAGCTATCGGCGCAAGCAGGTTCAGACATTGCATATCAGTCATGAGGGTCCTTGAACGTTTTCCCGACAAAGCAGCAAGCTCGGTCAACCTCAAGAGCACTTTGGCACCCCCCCGGACAGAGTCCGGGTGGGTCGACTACGAATCTGTCGTCAGCGGAGCAATGGCGTTAACTGGCCGACATATTGCTAGCTTGAAAAGTCAAGGCGCCAGCAACTTACTGACAAGCGACGCATTGCGGTAGGCCACCGCCAGCGCGTTCCTTATCCAGCCTTCCGCGCGACCACCCGCGATATGAAAGTTCGCGATCTCGAGGACATGTTTGAGCTTGAGCGCAGCCGCGTGGATCTCCGAACTGTCGTGTTCCAGTGAAATCTCCAGCCTGAGAATCTCCACGTGCCGGTCCGCATCGCGCAGATGGCTGCGCAACTGGCGCTGCCAAGGCTTGGACGGAGGGAGCCTCTCCAGCAAGGCCTGCACGATGACATCCACGTCGTTGATGCCCTTGCCGATCGCCTCAAAGTGAGCCGCGGCGGACTCTGGCGGGAAGTCCGATTCCGCCACTTGCGTCCCAACGTCCAGCAGGAGTTTTTGCGTCACTCGCGCACGCCCAGCTTGACGTCAGCCACGAGCCGACTCTTCATCGCCCTGTCTCGAAACGAGGGGTCGCCCATCTCCAACCGGTACCACTCGTTCCAGATCCACAGGCTGCCGACCAGATCCACGAACAGCACTTGTCCGGCGTCGCCCTGGACCTGTAGCACTCCATGCCCTTTGGCCCAGTTAAAGACCAGGAGGTGCTTTCCAGGCGGCACGGCGATCCGAATCAGCGAAGCCGGGATGGTCGTCACCAACCGCTCCCCGGCAATGCCCACCTTGACCCTATTGGCGGCATCTCCCCACCGGTGGCGGACGAGATAGATGGTCAGCTGACCGGCGACCGGCTCGAACCGCTTGGCTCGCGATTCGGCTTCTTCGTCAGGGACGGCTTCCGGCGTGCATATCGCCTTGATCCCGGGGCCATTCCTCGCGCGGTAGCACTGCGGTCCCACGGAGCTGCCCCGCAGGAAGCTTGCGCAACCGGGCAGTAGCAAGCTCCCGGTGACGCAGCTCATCCAAGCCAGTACTGCGCGCCTGTCCATGACTTCAGCTCCTTGGCCACCGCTGATGCTGGTCGTCGATCACGTATGCATGTGAGTGCTGCCGAGCGTCGTCCACGGCCGGGCTCTGCAGGTGCTCATCGCCTTCTTTCAGATCACCGTGGGTATGAGGAACCTCCACCGGATCGTCCTTGGGCCAAAGCCAGAGACTCGCGAACGTGGTCACTCCCGCCAGAATGCCCAGAGCGATGAAGCTGGCGTTCAGGCCGGCCTTGGCGCCCAGCCATCCGGCGACCGGGTAGGTGATGAGCCAACAGGCGTGCGAAAGCGCGAACTGCGCGGCGAAAAGCGCTGGTCGGTCCTGCTCGCTGGCCGAGCGGCGCAGCAGCCTGCCGGACGGCGTTTGAGCGAGGGAGTAGCCCATGCCCAACAGCAGCCACAGCACCACGAGCGCCGCATAGTTGCCCGTCGCCAAGGGTCCAAGCAGCAGGCCGATGGTCAGGACAGACGCGCCAAAGACCATGACGCGCCGGTCGGGCAAGCGCTCCAGGAGCTTGGGTAGCCCAAGGGCAATCAGCATGGAGCCGCCGCCGAAGGCCGCCAGTGCGCCGGCCGTGAAACGCTGGTTGAGCTGCAGCTGGCTCTGCACCAGCACCACCGTGTTGACGATGACCATGGCGCTGGCGGACGCGACAGCGAGGTTCAACGCTAGCAAGCCGCGCAGCCGCGGTGTGGAGAGGTAGATGCGGCTGCCGCGCGTGGTGCGCTCGTAGATGCTGCGCCGCGGCGGCTGCTTTGCCTTGGGGAGCACGGTAGAGACAACCAGTACGGCCGAGGCGACGAAACCCACAACCGTCCCAAGGAAAAGGCTGTGGAAGCTGACCACGGTCAGCAGTGCTGCAGCCAGCGCCGGACTGGCCAGGCTCTCAAGGTCATAGGCCAGGCGCGATAGCGACAAGGCCTTGGTGTAGTCCGCCTCCTTGGGCAGCACATCAGGGATCGTCGCCTGGAATGTGGGCGTGAAACCCGCAGAGGCCGACTGCAACACGAAGATCAGCACGTAGACCTGCCAGATCTCCGTGACGAAGGGCAGCACCAGCGCGACGGCGGCGCGCACGAGGTCCAGCGCAACCAGCAAGGTGCGGCGCGGCACCCTGTCGGCAAACGCCGAGGCGATGGGTGCGACGCCGATGTAGGCCACCATCTTGATGGCCAGCGCGGTGCCGAGCACTGCGCCCGCGTCCGCACCTGCCAAGTCGAAGGCCAGCAGGCCCAGTGCGACGGTGGCCAGCCCTGTTCCGACCAGCGCAATGACCTGGGCGAAGAAAAGGTGGCGGTACGTCCGATTGGCAAGGACATCCAACATGGCGGTGCTCCGCGAAAGGGGGACAGACGCCAGCAGGCGCAATGCCTGCTGGCGCCGCAACGGTCAAAGACCGATCAGTTGCCGGTGAAGTTGGCAGCGATGAAGTTGCCCTGCGGCGTGAAGAACATGTAGAGGTTCGCCTTGGACTTGTCGGCAGCGGCCGGATCCTTGAAGGTGACCTTCCATTCCTTGCCCTTCTGGCCATCGACCTGCTCGGGCGTGCCGGGCTTGATGCTCTGCCAGGACTTGTCGAGCTTGCCGCCGGCGATGAGCGCCTGCTGGCGCTTCACGGCGCAGCCCGACACGGTCTCGGCCTTGGCTGGCGTGTTGCCGTGGAAATGGCAGTCGCCGTCACCGCCGGCAAAGGCGGGAGCGGAGAGGCTGAATGCGGCCATGGCGGCCATCGAGACGAACAGTTTCTTCATGGAAAACTCCTTTGGTGGGGGGTGGGGGAAAACTCAAAGAACGCGGCCATCAGAGGCTCTCGCGTCCCGTGCGGGTGCTCTTGTCGATGTCCATGTCTTCATGCAGGTGCTTGTGCTCCTCCTCGGGGAAGCGCAGGTTCTCTGCATCGAAGTCGTGGTGGTAGCCGTGCAGTTGCATCAACAGCAACAGCGCGCCGAGCGTCATCAGTGCGTTGTTCGAGAACGTGCTGAACCGCTGGAACGACTCACGCTTGCGCCACAGGGACAGCAGGGCGACCATGACCACGAGAGCGGCGATCTGCCCGATCTCAACGCCGACGTTGAAGCTCAGGATCCGCATCAGCATGCTGAAGTTGTCGTCGCCCAGCGGCAGTTGCTGCAGGCGGGTGGACAGGCCGAAACCGTGCAGCAGCCCGAAGGCGAAGACGACACGCAGTAGGTTGGGCGACGGGCGGTTGAAGTACTTCTGGAAGCCGCCGTTGTTGTCGAACCCCTTGTAGATGACGCTGATCGCGATCAGTGCATCCACGAGCCAGAAGTTCCAGGTGATCTTCAGGAACGTCGCGAAGATCAGCGTGATGCAGTGGCCCAGCGTGAACGCCGTGACGAACTTGGCCACATCGGTGAACTTCGTGAGGAAGAACACCACACCGAACAGGAACAACAGGTGGTCGTAGCCGGTCAGCATGTGGCTGGCGCCCAGCCCGATGTACTGCAGGTAGCCGCCATCCAGCATGCGCTGCTTGTCGGCCTCGGAGATGCCGTGCGCCCAGGCGGCCGCGGCGGAGAGGAGCAGGCCCACCGCGAGCAGCGGCCGGGCAAGACGTTGGAACATGATTTCCTTTACTGCTGGTGAAAAATCAGGGAGACGGGGAAGCGCTCGCGCCTCCCCTATCAAGCTCAGGCTTGCGGCAGGGGTTCGGGTTCCGGCTCAGGCTTGGCCTGATCCGACCGCTTCAGGACGAGACCGCACAACGCGGGCAGGACCAGCAGCGTCAGGACCGTCGCGGTGATCAGGCCGCCGATCACGACCGTTGCCAGCGGCCGCTGTACCTCGGCCCCAGTGCCGGTACCGAACGCCATCGGGATGAAGCCCAAGGACGCGACCAGAGCGGTCATCAGGACGGGTCGCACGCGCTCCATCGCGCCTTCGATCACGGCCGCGCTAGTCGCCATGCCGTCTTCCAGCCGCTTACGGATTGCCGAAATCATCACGAGGCCGTTGAGCACCGCCACACCTGACACGGCGATGAATCCCACAGCAGCGGAGATCGAGAACGGAATGTCGCGAATAGCCAGCGTGAACACGCCGCCCGCCACTGCCATCGGGATGGTGGCCAACACCGTCGCCGTCAGCGCAGCGCTGCCGATGGCCAGGTAGAGGACCGCACTGATGAGCACCAGGCACGCCGGGATGATGATGGCCAGCCGCTTGGAAGCAGCCTGCAGGTTCTGGAACTGGCCGCCCCATTCGATCCACGCGCCGGTTGGCAGCTTGATCTCGGCGTCGATGCGCTTCTGCGCTTCGGCGACAAAGCTGCCCAGGTCCCGCCCGCTGACGTTCGCCTCGACATACAGGCGGCGCTTGCCGTTGTCACGACTGACCTCGTTCAGACCTTGCGTGAACTTGAACTGCACCAGCGAACCCAGCGGCACCGAAGCACGCGGCTTGCCGTCGACCGCGGGCAGCGTCACCGGCAATCCGCGCAGCTGGTCCAGATTGTTGCGTTGATCGCCTGGCAGGCGCACGACCAGGTCGAAGCGACGGTCACCCTCGAAGATCTGACCCGACGGCCGGCCTGCCAGCGCGGCGGACACCGTGTCGGCAACTTCCTTGAGCGTGAGGCCGTGGCGCGCAATCGCCACGCGGTCGAACTCGATGTCGAAGGTTGGGAACCCCGATGTCTGCGCCACGCGCGTATCGACCGCGCCCGGGATCTTCTTCAGCAACGCGGCGATGCGCTGGCCGGTCGCAGCCAACTGGTCGAGGTCGTCGCCGTAGATCTTGACGGCCACATCGCTGCGGACGCCGCCGATCAACTCGTTGAACCGCATCTCGATCGGTTGCGTCGCGTCGTAGGCATTGCCCACGATCGCCGACATCTTCTCGCGGATGCGCTCGACGACCTGCTCCTTGGTGGTCACGCCTTCGGGCCACTCGTTCTTGGGCTTCAGGATGACGTAGTTGTCGGAGGCGTTCGGAGGCATCGGGTCCGCCGCCAGGCTGGCCGTACCCGCCTTCGAGTAGACCGTCTTGACCTCAGGGAGGGTCAACAGGGTCCGCTCGATGGGCAGGTCCAGCGCGGCCGAGTCCTCGATCGACATCGAAGGAATGCGGACTGACGAGAGGTTCAGGTTCTGTTCGTCGAGCGTGGGCATGAACTCCTTGCCGACGAATCGGAAGGTGACCGCTGCCGCCGCCACTATGACGAGGCCGGTGACGATCGATGGCCACGGGTTGGCCACCGTACGCTGCAGCACCGGCAGGTACCGGTTCTTGGTCGCCTGGATCACCTTGACTTCGCGCTCCTCGATGTGCTTCGTCATCACGACGGCCAGCATGGCCGGCACGAAGGTGGTGGACAGCACGAAGGCGGACGCGAGGGCCAGCATCAGCGTGATCACCATGGGCGAGAACATCTTGCCCTCGACGCCCTGGAAGCTCAGGCACGGCAGGAACACCAGGAAGATCACCAGCTGGCCGTATACGGTCGGCTTGATCATTTCCTTGGACGAAGCCATGACCTCCTGCAGGCGCTCGCCGAGCGTCAGCAAGCGGCCTTCCAGTGCCTGTCGATGGGCCAGGCGCCGCAAGGCGTTCTCGACCACGATGACGGCGCCGTCGATGATCAGACCGAAGTCCAGCGCACCGAGGCTCATCAGGTTGCCCGAGATGCCGAAGGAGTTCATGCCGATGGCGCTCATCAGCAGCGACAGCGGAATCACCAGCGCCGCGATGACGGCCGCGCGCCAGTTGCCCAGCAGGGCGAACAGGATGGCGACAACCAGCAGCGCACCCTCGGTCAGGTTCTTGGCGACGGTCTTGATGGTGGCCACCACCAGCTGGGAGCGGTCCAGCGTGGGCTCCAGCACGACGCCTTCCGGCAGCGTCTTCTTGATCTCTCCCAGCTTCTCGACCACGGCGGCGGCAACCGTCCGGCTGTTTTCGCCGACAAGCATCAGCGCGCTGCCGACGACCGCCTCATTGCCGTCGCGGCTGGCTGCACCGGTGCGAATCTCACCGCCGATCTTGACCGTGGCCACCTGGCCCACCGTGACCGGCACGCCGTTGCGTTGCGCGACAACCGTATTGGCGATCTGGTCCACGGAGCGCAGTCGGCCATCGGCACGGACGAGGTAGTTCTCGCCTGAGCGACGCAAGTAGTTGGCACCGATGGATAGATTCGAGTCTTCCAGCGCGCGACCGAGTTCACTCCAGTCCAGGCCGTAGGCCGCAAGACGCGTCAGGTCGGGCTCGACGACGTACTGCTTGACGAAGCCGCCCAGCGAGTCCACGTCAGCGACGCCGGGCGTCATGCGCAGCTGTGGCCGGACGATCCAGTCCTGCACCGTGCGGAGGTAGGCCAACTGCGAGACGGAATCGGGCAAGCGTTCGCCCTCGTCCGTCACGAAGCTGCCGTCCTTCTGCCAGCCGGCCTTGCCTTCAGCCGGTGCAGGCGCACCCTCGCCGCGCGGGTACTTGTACTCGACGCTGTAGTGCACCACCTCGCCGAGGCCAGTGGATACCGGTCCGAGGACGGGGTCGGCACCTTCGGGCAGGCTGGCCCGCGCCTGATTCAAGCGTTCGGTGACCTGCTGGCGCATGAAGTACAGGTTGGCGCTCTCCTTGAAGATCACCGTGACCTGGCTGAAGCCATTGCGCGAGAACGAGCGCATGTTCTCCACGCCGTTCAGGCCGGCAAGCGCTGTCTCGATCGGATAGGTCACTCGTTTTTCAACCTCGACCGGTGTCAGTGTCGGGACAACCGTGTTGATCTGTACCTGCTTGTTCGTGATGTCGGGCGTGACGTCGATGGGCAGCAAGTTGAGCTGCCAGGCGCCGAAGGCGGCGACGAGCGCCGTCAGAAACAGCACCATCCAACGGGCTCGAACCACGCCCTGGAGAAGAGCTTGGATCATTCGTCGTCTCCCGCGAGCTTCTTCGCCTCGGCCTTCAGCAGGAAGGCATTGCGGACGGCGACCTGCTGGCCCGACTTCAGGCCAGTGACGATCTGCGCCAGGCCACCGCTGCGCAGACCCACGTAGACCTGCTGGACGCGGAAGCCTTCAGGCGTGCGGAGGAACACGACATCCGTACCGTCGATGTTTTGCACCGCCTCTTCGGGCACGGCGACGCCCTGCGGCGTGGATTGACCGCGGGTCTGCAGGCGGACCTGCACACCTTCGCCGGCGAGGAGCGATTGCGCATCCGGCCCCGCCGTCGGAATGAGCACGACCGTGGCCGCACGCGTGGTGGCGCTGACGCCTGGCGTCAAGCCGCGAACCGTCACCGGCACCGGCTTGCCGGAGCGAGTCAGAACAGTAGCCGAGTCGCCCACTGCCACGCGACGCAGATCGTCCGCGGTCAGAGGCGCCTCGATCTGCACGGCACCGGGCATTCCCACACGGAACAGCTCAAGGTCCGGCGTCACGTGGGCGCCTGCAAGCGCAGTGATGGAAGTGATGCGGCCGGCGATGGGCGCCACGATATTGAGCGATCGGCCGTCGCTGCCGACGCGCGCGGCGCCTGCGACAGCAGCGGCCCGCTGAGCCTCAGCCTCAGCGACGTCCACATCTGCTTGAGCGGCTTCCAGCGCTTGACGAGGCGTGACGCCCTGGTCGAAGAGGCTCTTCTCACGGGCCAGCGTCTTGCGCGCCAGGTCGACCTTGGCTTGCGCCACGCGGCGGTCGCTCACCATGGTGGCGGCTTCGAGGCTCTCGATACTTGCGAGCACCTCACCTGCCTTGACGGTGTCGCCGAGGCGGCGCAAGACCCGGACCAATGTGCCGTTTGCGCGGCTCACCACGGCGGCTTCCGCGCCCGGTGCGGCCGTCACGACCGCAGGGAGCAGAAGCTCATTGCGGACGTCAGAGCCAGACGCGTTCTCGACAGTGATGTTGGCGGCGGTGATGTAGTCCGCCGGGATCTTCAGCTCGGGCGCGTCCTTCTTGGCCGCATTTGCGGTCGCTGCCGGCTTCGGTGCGGCGGCGGCTGGCGCCGGCTCTGCACCGCTCGAGCTGCGGCTCGCAATGCCGTAGCCCAGTGCTCCTGCACCGGCGGCGATGCAGGCCGCGATCAGCACTTGGTTCAGCTTGAATTTGCTTGTCATTGTGATTCTCCAAATGCGAGACGGCCCTGCGCCTGCGCGAGCGCTGCCAGGGAACGGACGCGCGCCAATCGCGCGTCGATGGTTGAACGTTGAGCTTCGGAATAAGCGCGACGAGCGAACAGCAGCTCGACAAGAGGCGTGCGTCCGGCGTCGTAGCCGATGCGGGCCAGTCGATAGCCTTCGGCGGACGCACGCTCGCCCTCAAGAGCAGCTTCCAGTTGCCCCTCCGCAGCCAGCAGTTGCGCCTGCGCCGATCGACGGGCTGCAGCTGTCTCCAGCCGGGCAGCCAGGACGCGTGCGTCGGCGGCCTGCACGCGCTGGCGCGCGGCGGCGACGCCGTCTCGATTGCGGTCGAACAACGGGATGGATGCGGACAAGCCGACCACATAGCCGTTCTGGGACGTCCTGGCATAGCGACGCACGCCGGCCGTCACGCTGAGGTCTGGAATCCAGCGCCGCTCTTCCACTTGCAGCCGGGCCTCGGAGGCCTCACGCTCGCTTTGCGCGACGCGCAGCGTGGGAGATTCGTCGGCTGCGGCGCCTGCGTCGGCTGCCGTGCTGAACAGGGATCCGGCGATGCCGGTGAAGCGCTCCTGGGACCCAACGAGTGCAGACAGCTCTTCCAGGGCCTGGGTCAGGTCGGCGGCGGCTGCGCGCTCGGCGCCACGGGCGGCAGCGGCACCGGCTTCTGCCTGCGCGACGCGGACACTGGCTTCCTTGCCTGCTTCGACTTGGGCGCGCGCGGCCCGCAAGTCGTCGCCGGCGCGGCTCAGTTCATCTGCTGCCACACGTTGCCGCCCTTGGGCCGCCTCGACCGTTCCGTAGGCGACGGCGAGCTTTGCAGCCCACAGCACTTCGGCTTCACGGCGCCTGGCTTCGGCCACATCGGAATCGCGGTCGGACACGGCGATGCGAGAGGCTCGCTTGCCGCCCAGTTCCAGCGGCTGACTGATGGAGAAGGTGATTTGACGCGGGCTCTGACCGCCGTTGCTCGGCGCGTTCAGGTCTTCAGAAAGTGCGTCGACCTTGGGATTGAGCCACTTGCGGCTCTGCGCCGCGTCCAGGCGCGCGGCTTCGGCATTGGCCTGCTGCTCAAGCAGGATGGGCGCCCGCGCCAGTGACTGTTGCAGCAGCACGCCGAAGGCCGGCGCGTCGGCTGCTTGGGAGGTGGTTGTTGAAAGGGTGAGCGCGAGCGCGAGGGCGCACAGCGCCAGGCTCGGTTGCGAGACGACATTGCGGCGGCTGGCAAGGCCAGCACCGCGCTGCCTCTGCACCGGCGCGCGAAGGGGAAATTGCGATGACATGAAAACTCCACGGACTGAGCGCGCGCTGGTGCGCGCCCGGGAAAAACGGCTTGCGGCTTTTCAGGCGTGGAGCGGAGGGGCACGGCCTGCGGGGGGCAGGCTCTTGAAAGAGGTGAACTGCGGTGGCCCGCGGTCGGGCCAGTCAGGGACGGGCGTATCCACTTCGATGGCCGGGAAGGCCACCACGAACGCCGCTACAGAAAGCAGCGCATCGGAAACCGATTGAACGCCGCTCAGCTCCGACGCGGCCTGCGAGCGCAGCGCGATGGCAGGGTGGCCAGCTTGCAGCCCATCATGGCTGTCCTCAGCATGCGATTCGAAGGCCAGGGAATCCCCGGAGGGGCTGTGCAAAGCGGCCAAGCCAGCGTCGGCATCAATGCCGAAGTCATGGTGATGCTGGTGAAACGGTGCGCTGACCTGGTCAAACACCAGAACCATGACCAGCAACAAGCGAAACGCCCACACCCAGCCGCGCTGCTGGGGGGCAACCCCGTCGCGCGAGCATGTTCGTGGGATGACGCTGATTGGCTTCACGATCCTCTGAAATGTTGAGTTAGTTCGCTGTGCTCATGTACCGCCTCGAGCAGGAGCTGAGGGTCGTTGATAGTATCACTGCGGCGGTCTTGGAGGTGTTCCAAGATCACGAGTGACCAAGGTTTCTGTTGCAAACAGTGTCCCCGATCCGGGGTACTTTGGCAAGGTACTGGGGGCCAGTACCATGAAGTCATGGGCAGCGTGTACTACTTCCTCACGCTTCCGGCCATCGTCATGGTGCTCGGAGGGTGGCTGGCGTCGTTCTGGCAGCCCAGCAAGACGCTGATCTCGAATGTTCAGCACGTCGCAGCCGGCATCATCTTGGCTGCGATCACCATCGAGGTGTTCCCAGAGATGCGTCAGTCGACAGCATCTCCACAAGCGCTGGTGGGCATGTTCGCCTTTGGCGTGCTGTTCATGTTCGGTGTTCAGCGCCTGGGATCCTGGCTGGAGGCGCGCGCAGCGAACACTGCGCCAGGCAGCAATTCCGCGCAACTCAACTACGGACTGGTCATCACCGTGTTCCTCGACGCGGCGCTGGACGGCGTGACGATCGGTGCCGGCTTTGCGGCTGGAGAGAAGGTTGGCTTCGCGCTGGCCATTGGCCTGTCCGCTGAAATGCTGTTCCTGGGCATGTCCCTGGTTTCCGAGGCGATCCAAGGCCGACGTGTGCTCTGGGTGTGCGTGGCGCTTGCCGCGACGCTCCTGACGACTGCACTGGTCGGCTATCGGAGCTTGAGCGCCCTGCCCGCATCGACGGTGGCTGTCGTCCTGGCGTTTTCCGCGGCGGCGTTGCTGTACCTCGTCACGGAGGAGTTGCTGGTAGAGGCACATGTGCACGAAGAGAAGCCCTACTCGATGCTCGTGTTGTTCGCCGGCTTCGTGGGTTTCTGGGTGATCACGCTGTTCTGAGCGGGCACGCCCCCTTTGACGCTGAACCCGATGGTCGTGTAGCTGTCGGTGGACGTGGCCCCTGCGGTGCCGCCATGCATGGGGTTGTAAGCCGGAACCGCCGAAATTTCCGTTAGCCAGAGGGGCAACTCGCGTCTGAACCTCAGTCCCGCCCATCTTGGCTCATCACCCAGCTTGCGTAGCACAGCACCCTTTAGATCAGCGGACATGGCGCAGAGCCGTAGGAAGAGCTGCAAGCCGTAACTACACGAGAGATTGGTCAAGCATAGCCAACCCACCCCATGCCGATTGCAATGCCTATCCCGATAGCCATCATCCCAGGCAGGCAGCGCAACAGGAAGTCGCGCCCTGCGACCCAGGCGAGGAGGCCAGTTTTGAAGCACAGGTTAGAGAGAATCGCCAGGCCGATCGCGTTAGCGGCTACCTCGGCGCCCAGTTTCCCATTCCCAAACAGGCGCAGGGTCGACAATGCGATGGCATCAAGTTCGGTCAGCCCGGACACGGCGGACGCCAGGTAGAGCCCGCGGGTTCCCGCCCAATCGGACAGCCACGAGGCTAAAAGTAAAATGATGGCATACATCGCACCGAAGCTCAGCGCAACCCGTAACTCGGTCGGATTGGCAACTTCCGGCAAAAGAAGTGGCCCCCCCGTCCGCGAACGATGCCAGACGAACAGTACCGCCAAGCCGCCTGCCACCAGGTTGCCGACCAACACTGGCCAAAGGGTCGCCATCAAGGAGGGCGCGATGGCAACGGCGATCATGCCCAGGCGCACGGACAAGACCAGATTGGCCATGAGAATGACGATCGACGACGTCAGCGCCATGGTCGGCGTCTGGCGGGCATGACGGGCGTACACCAGGGTAGTCGCGGTGCTCGACACCAGTCCTCCCAGCAGACCGAGCAAGGGCGGGCCAAAGCGATCTCCGACCGCACGCATGGCCAAATAGCCGGCGAGGCTCAAGCCGGATATCAGGACGACCATCATCCAGACGTGGTGAGGATTGAAAGCGCCATAGGGTCCATAACCGACGTTGGGCAGGAGCGGCAGCACGATAAAACTCAGCGTAGCGAACTGCAGGATCGACACCAGGTCGCGGGAAGTAATCCGTGAACTCAAGCCGCGCAGTTCGGCCTTGAAATGGAGCAGCGCTGCGGCAGCAATGGCTAGCATAACAGCATAACGACCGTGGCCGAGCCAAACCATCGCTCCGAGGGTGAACGAAAGCAGGATGGCCATTCGTGTGGTGGGGCCAGCGTGGCTCTCGCTCTCCCCGGTCGCGGTCTGACCGAAAACCATGATGCCCGTCATGGCCAGCAAGGCGGCAGGGAGAAACCACGGCGCCCCGACGCTCTGGCCGACGAGGGCGGCGATGGAGCCGAACAGCGCGGCCAAGGCCGAAGTTCGTAACCCCATTGCCGAACCGGCGCGTTCACGCTCAACCCCGATCAGAAGGCCGATGGCCAGGCTGGTCAGAAAAGAGATCAGATGCTCGTTGACGTTAGGGTCCATTGGCGCTTCCCGTAGTTCACCTGACCAACTGTCGGGCAGATGGAAAAATAATTGTTGAAATATGAGGTAGTAACGCCCATCACCTGCGGGAACTGACCTACGCCTTCGAGGAGATGGGGCAGGCTTGGGCCAACCGCCTGATCGAACTGCTGGTCGCCGCTTGCCATGAGGTCGATCAGGCGGCGGCGTGCTGACGCCCGAACGCCTTGCGTCCTGCCGCAAGGATTACGACGCCATTCTCGCGGACGGCGAGGCAGCCAATCCGCGCGCACCGCCTTCCGGCAAACGCGGGCTCGCGGCCGGCGTGATCGAAGCGGTGCGACGATTCCGGCTTGACGGTCATGCCGCAGACGGGGTCGGTGATCGGGTGGTGCTCGTGCATGGCTGTGTCTCCCTTCTTGTATGGCGGCGCGCCGGCGGCGATCGGCTAATCGAGGTGTCCGGAATTAGTTGACCACTACAGTCTGATCCGGCGAAGATTGGCATAACCCAGCCCCTACCTGTTTGTAATTCCCCTTTTATCCATCAATTCACTTGTCAATTAAGGAGAAAAAATGCCCAAAAAGATATTGATCGTTGCCGCAGCGGTGATAGCCATCGCGCTTAGCGGCTGCGCCGGCAACGGCAGCTATAGCGGAGGTCACGGAGGCGGTGCGAGCAGCGGCGGACATTCCCACTGATTGGAAGATATCCGTCGCGACTGAACGAAGATGAGCGTCCCTGGCCACGCCCATCTTCGTCGTTAGCGGCTTTGTGGAAGCGACGCCATTGCACTGGATTGCAAGCCGGTTGTCATTTTCTGAAGGCGACTGCACGGAATATCAGGAGTCGGCTGCACTGCCTGTCGGGACTACTTCTTGCGGGCGCGTTCCATGTGCAGAACGGCGTCAAGCAATGCCATTGAATCGCAAGCGTCAGAAGCGTAGACCGTGCGCGTCCTTGGGTCATAGGACACCATGACGAACGGCTCTGGTGTGCGTTCGGCACTCCGGGGCGCTTGACGCTTGGAGCGGTAGGCTCGGCATACCTCCCTCTTTTCGGCAAGCTGCTGGCCGATCTTCTTCCAGTCGAAGAGATAGTCGGGATACAACCGGCGCATGTCGCGCTTATCCTGCGGCTCAAGCGTGTAATTGCGAATGCGCATGATGTTGTAATTGCTTCTGCCGACCTTGACCGTGAGGTAGCAAAAGCCTTTTCTGGTCTTGACGAAGGCGCTGCTTGGCTTGCGGCTCATCGTTGCTCGCTCCCGCTTTGCAGCGCAGCGTATAGAGCCGTCTTGCTCACCTTAAGCCGCGTGGCGGCCTCGCGGACGTTCAGCCCGTTTGCGATGTGCTCCCGCGCCCGCTGTAGCTTGTCTGCGGTGACGACCGGCTTGCGCCCGCCCTTGCGACCGCGTGCGGCAGCAGCGGTCAACCCAGCTTTGGTGCGCTCGCGGATCAGGTCGCGCTCAAACTCGGCGAGGGCCGCAAAAATCCCGAAGACCAGCTTGCCGGGGGCCGTGGTGGTGTCGATAGCTGCGCCTTGTCCCGTTAGCACCTTGAGGCCGACACCGCGTGCGGCCAAGCCTTGCACGGTATTGACCAAGTGAACCATCGAGCGGCCTAAGCGGTCGAGTTTCCACACGACGAGGGCATCACCTTCGCGCAAATAGGCCAGCGCTGCATCCAGACCTTGCCGCTCTTTTTTCGCGCCGCTGATGATGTCCTCAAATACCCGCTCGCAGCCCGCCTTGCGCAGCGCGTCTTTCTGTAAATCGACGTGCTGACTCTCCGTCGATACCCGCGCATAGCCGATCAGTGCCATTGCCGCCCCTTTTGTCCGCATTTCCGTCCGCCTATCTTAATGTCCGACAACCCATTAAACAAGCATGTTGCCGGACAATGTCCGGCTTGACCGGCTAATGATCGTTTGACGGACAAGCTGCTTGCAGCCGAAAGCACAGACAGTTATACTTTTATATAACATTATTCGTAGGAGGTGCATCATGCACACAACCAATCTGCGCAAGGTCGGCGGCTCGATCATGTTGGCCGTGCCGCCGGCCTTCCTCGATCAACTGCACCTGCAAGCCGGCGCAACGGTCGGCCTCGCAGTCGATCATGGCTGCCTGGTGGTCAACCCCAATCCACGCCCGCGCTACACGCTCGCGGAGTTGCTGGCCGTGTCGGACTATTCGCAGCCGCAACCAGCCGATGAACGCGAATGGGTTGATGCACCCGCCGTGG
This sequence comes from Ralstonia flaminis, assembly GCF_958415495.1. NCBI lineage: Bacteria > Pseudomonadati > Pseudomonadota > Betaproteobacteria > Burkholderiales > Burkholderiaceae > Ralstonia > Ralstonia flaminis. The sequence goes on from NZ_CATZLL010000027.1 coordinate 17,401, forward strand.
GCGGTGAACTGCTATGAAGCGGGGCGACATTTATCTCGTGTCGCTCGATCCGACTGCCGGACACGAGCAAAGCGGTAGCCGTCCCGTCCTGGTCGTGTCGCCCGCCGAGTTCAACGAGGCCACCAAGTTGCCGGTGATCCTACCCATCACCAACGGCGGCGAGTTTGCCCGCCGCCTTGGTTTCGCCGTACCTGTGACTGGTATCAAGACTACCGGCGTCGTGCGTTGTGACCAGCCGCGAGTAATCGACCTGGCCGCACGTCACGCCCGCAAGGTAGACACACTACCAGCGCCGCTCATGGATGAAGTGCTGGCGAAAGTCGCCACTCTCTTTGAGTGAGCAAAGCATGAGCATGAGCGAATTTCGCCGACTAGCGACGAGGATGGATCAGCAGATGCAACAGCTTGCCGCCGAAGGCGTCAGCGATGCCCATGCCGTCATCAATCGCATGATGGGGTATGTGCCCGACCTGCATCGAATTTGGGTCAACACTTCCGACCAGCAGCTCATGGCACTGTCCCGCGAATTCCCAGGCTTCTACCGCTACGCCCGCATCATGGAAGAGGCATCCGACGCCGAGCGCAACAAGGCATCGCGGCCCTATGACGGCATGGCCGAGTTCTCCGAACAGCACAAAGAAATGGGGGCGCAACTGCTGGCAACGGCAAACACACTTGAGCGCGGCTATCAGGCGCTTCGTGCAGGCGGCAACCTGCAAGCCTTCCAGCCACACCTCAAGGAGCTGGGCCGGCTGCATCGGCAATGGCTGTCCGATCTGGACAGCTTCAAAAACTCCCTACGTGCGCAGGGCGCAGAACCCAAGGTGCTGGAATACGTGAACGATGCGTTCGGCCTCATGGCCGAGCGCATCAAGCAGCTTGCCGGTTGATCGTCGGAATTTTCGGCGGTTCCAGCTTCGTCGCGCCGTGCATGTGACTTCTGAGCACTCCCGGCCTCTCGCGGCATTTCGTGCATAGGACTCCTGACACGTCACGTTCAGGAGTCCTATGCACACACGGCGGCTAGCCCAATGAACTGGTGCAGTCGTCTTCTGAAAATGACAGGAGCGCATCGACCTGCTTTACACGCTGGACGTTCATAAGCACCTGGCAGACATCCCCGATCTCATCTTGCGCCGCTACGCGCGCCGACTTGTCTCCAGGCCG
>NZ_CATZLL010000028.1:0-15867 GCF_958415495.1 Ralstonia flaminis
GACAGAGCGGACAGGCGCGATGTATCGGCTGGCTGGGCAGCCAGGCACGCCAGCTCGTGATGGATCGCGTCCTACGGCGGAGTTTCGGCAGCAGCACCGAGAGCTGGAACGCATAGGTTTCCAATGCGTCTGGAATCTGATCATCAAGGCTGTCCAGTAGCCAAGGCACCCAGCCGGCGAAACTCATGCAACGCAGCCGGTCCGGCTCGATGCCGCTCCGCTGGGAGAGCATCGCCAACAGCGCCAGTGGTGGCGCGGTATCCAGGTCATCAACCTGAGCGTGACCAAGATCGTGCTCCAGCAGCTCGGACACCTCCATGTGATAGCAAAGGGCCACGCGGTTGAGCCACGAAGACAAGGCTTCGCCTTCTCTGGGGGCCGGATGCAGTGGCCAGCGTGGCGCTGGCTTCACATCAGTTCCCGCTCGAATTGCCGCCGCCGCTCGCTGGGGCCGGTGTAGTCGGCCATGCTGAGCGTACGGTGGTTGATCGCTTCCTCTCCGCTCTCCACGGCGACGATGGCCGCCGCCATCAGCAAGTGCGCCAGTTCGCCTATGGTGCCCTCGCTGCGTGTGAGCAGGTAGCGGGCCATGTCCAGCGTGGCAATCGACGAGGGTCGCCGCAGTGGAAGCGAAGCGGCGAAACTGGCCAGCAGTGAGCAGCAATCGTGATTGGCCTCCCATACCGGCAGCATCATCGGCTCGAAGCGATTTTCCAACTGGTCATCGGAGCGGATGGCCAGGTAGGCGTCGCGCGTGCCGACCCCGACCAGTGGGATGCGCAGTTCATTGCCGAGGAAGCGCAGGAGATTGAGGAATTCCCGGCGATTGACGCTGTTACCGGCCAAGACGTTGTGCAACTCGTCGATCACCAGCATGCGCACGCCGACCTTGCGCAGCAGTGCCAGCGCCAGTTGTTCCATTTCTGGCAGCCGTGGGCGCGGTCGCAATGGCGCACCCATCGCCGCGAGCAGCGCGACGTAGAAGCGGATTACCGACGGTTCGGATGGCATCTGCACGACCAGTACCGGAATGTGCTCCTGGTCGGCGTCGGCTCTGGCCGGATGCGTGCGCCGGAACTTCTCGACGATCATCGACTTGCCGTTGTTGGTCGGGCCTACCAGCAGCAGGTTGGGCATGCGTTGCTTGTTTGGCCACGCATACAGGGTTTCCAGCCGGTTCAGCGCCTCGACTGCTCGCGGATAGCCGATCCAGCGGTCGGCGCGAAGGCGATGGATGCGTTCGTCCGCCGGGAGACGGGCCAAGCCCTGGGCCGCCGGCAGCAGGTGGGACAAGTCGATGATGGGATATTCTTCCACGGCTACCACTCCTCAATCTGGTCGAACGGTTTGGCCGGCAACTGGTTGTCTGCCTGCTGCCCATCCATGTCAGCGCCCGGTGGTGGCGTGGTTTTGACAGGCGGTGCCGTTGCCTTGAGATGCTGGCGTCGATCCGCGTCGCGCCGCGCCTTGCGCGTAGCCTTCTGCGCGGTGGTAACGATTTCGCGCATCTGGCCGATCATGCGGAACAACGCCGACTCATCCACCTGTTCGCGCCCTTGCTGCCGCAATTTCGCCAGCGCCTGTCGTTGTTCCCAGAGGGTGACAGCCGGGTGCGACAAGGTACGGTAGGGAATTTCCAGGTAGTGCTGCCCCTCTGGTTCCAGCACCCATATGCGGCTGATGTCGCGCGGGTCGCGCCGGATCAGGAACGCAGGCAAGCGGTCCCGCCGAGCTATCCACGGCTTGAGCGCATCGGCGTAGTAGTGGATGTGGTCGATGACGAAGCCGGTGCGGGTCAGCGTGCGGCGGATGATGGGCAGAAAATCGACCAGAAAAGCCGTAGCGCGAGTGATGACGGTTGGCACGCCGGTCCGCGTGATAGCTTCGGCCCAGCGCGCGGCCGGCGGTTGGAGCAGGCCGTTGTGCACAGAGCCGTGATAGGTGCCGACCGCCAATGTGAGCCAGCGCTCCAGCTCGCGCAGTGTCAGGGCGGCCATCTTCTCGGAGGCGTATTCCCCGCGCTGGTCAGGATTGGAGAAGGTCGTCCCCGGCAATTCGTCGTGGATCATCTGCATCGCCGTGCCGATGATCCGTTCCACGATACCGCCGTAGTGCGGCTGCCCGAGCGGGCGATAGTCCAACCGGATGCCATGCTGCTCGCAGCCACGGCGCAGCGCCTCGCTCTTGAACTCAGCCGCGTTGTCCAAGTAGAGCAGTCTGGGCTTGCCGCTCATCGGCCAATCCATCTCTACGTTCAACCCTTCCAACCAAGGGCGCTTGTCGCAGGCGGCATGCACCAAGCACAAGCCGACCGAGACGGCGGACGGGGCTTCCAGCGTAACGACCATGCCAACCACGCAGCGGGTGAATACGTCGATGGCGAGGGTCAGGTACGGACGGCCAATCGGTTGCCGGTCGCGCTCGTCCACCACGATCAGGTCGATGACTGTGTGGTCGATCTGCACCTGCTCCAGCGGCGCGGAGACGGGTGGCGGAACACCACCAACACCTTGCAGGTCGCGGGCGGCATCTTGTCCTTCCCGGCGGTGAGTGACCTCGCGCGGATCGAGGCCGGCGATCCGCAGTGCCACCGTGTTGCGCGCCGGCACCCGCAGCTTTTGCAGCTTGCACGCCCGCACAACTTCGCGGTGGAACGCCGCCAAGCTACGCTTCTGCTTGGTCAGGAAGCGCTTTTGCAGTAACTCGCGGATGATTCGTTCGACCGACTCCGGCAAGCGGCCTTTACCTTTGCCACCGCTCGACTGCCCAAGAGCCAAGTCAGTGACCAGCCCCGAACCTAGCCGGGCACGGCGGATCAGGACGTAGACCTGCCGCCGGGACAGCCCCAATGCCTGGGCTGCCGCGTCGGCCGCTTCATGCCCAACCGTCTCCGACTGCGCCAACGGCCCAATGATCTCCGCACGACGACGCGCACGCTCCCATGCCTGTTCTGGCAGGGTGGCCACGCCGTGCTCGGTAATCGGTGCGGTATCGGTCGCCATGCTCACCTCGCTTTGGTGCACACGAGTATTGAGCATAGACGAGTTTTGTGCAGAGGAATCCTGATATCGGGTTATCAGGATCCGTATGCACAACAGGCTTCAAACCGCGCTGAATGGTGCAGTCGTCTTCTGAAAATGACATCAGGATAGGGTATGCCTCAATCTGACGGTAGCGAGTCGCAGGCGTTCGGATCGGCATCGGTTTCGTTCCCTGTCTTGGCACGCGCTTCGAAGCGTTGATAACACTCCAACCCGCAGAAGTGCTCGACGTATTCCGCGCCTTCCGGGGTGAAGGCGGCATCGAGCGGGATTTCCTTGCAGCACACGCAGCAACTGGTGGTGGTCGAGTCACTTGCATTCATGGTGGCACCCCTCCATTGACTGACGAAGACGGCGAATGCCGCCGCCGGCATTGGCTTCGCGAACAGGAAGCCTTGTCCTGTGTCGCAGTCCGCTTGTCGCAATAGATCAAGACTCGCCGATGTTTCCACGCCTTCAGCCACCACATCCATGCCCAGCCCGTGCGCAAGCTGAATCACGGTGTGCACGATGGTTTTGTCGCGGCGGTCGTTGGCGAGCCCGGCGACAAACGATTGGTCGATCTTGAGCGTGCTGATTGGGCAGCACTTCAGATGTTGCAGACAGGAATACCCCGTCCCGAAGTCATCGGCGGCGAAGCGCACACCGATCTGCCGCAAGGCGTCCAGGGCGGGGAAGATCGCCGGATCACCAAACGCGACCGATTCGGTCAGCTCGATTTCGAGATACTCGGCGGGCAACTCGGCATCAGCCAGCACGCCCTTTACCCACCCGTCGAAGTCCGGTCCCACTTGGCTCGCCGAAACATTGACGGCCAGCCGGAACGGTCGCCATGCCAGCATTCGCCAGTCACGCATCTGGCGGCAGGCTTCGCCCAGCACCCAAGCGCCGATTTCAGGCATCAGGCCGGACGATTCGACCACGGGCAGGAACTGGCCCGGTGGCAATAGTCCAAGCGTCGGATGACGCCAGCGCAACAGGGCTTCCGCGCCGACAATCCCACCACTGCGCAGATCGACGACGGGCTGGTAGTGCAGTTCAAGCTGCCCGCGCTCGACCGCTTGGGCCAGTTCCGGCGTCGTCCATCCATCCGGCCGGAAAGCGCTCATTCTCTTTCCCTGAATGCCCGCAACGCCCGCGACAGGGACAGAAGGAACAGGCCGGTCAAACCGAGCGCCGCGATGACCCAATGCTCGCCGAGGAAAGCACCGGCGGTTGTGCCGGCCAGCACGACAGCGAGGATGGGCAGGTGGCAGGGGCAAGTCAGCACAGCCAGTCCGCCCCACAGGTAGCCGGTGATCGGTTTGTGCGTCTCGGACGGCAAGCGCTCGGGGTTGTTCATGGCAGACTCTCCGCGTGCTGTGCCGGCTCGGTCGGCAGGGTGGCCAACTGCACTTCCAGATCGGCCAACGCTTCGCGCCGACGCTCGACGAACTGACGCAGCAGGGCAAGCTGCGCGGCCGCTTCGTCGCCGTCCGCCGCATCCAGCGCCCGGCACAGCCGCGCCAGCGCGTCGAGGCCGATGCCCGCCTCGAAGGCCGCCCGCACGAAGCACAGCCGTTGCAAGGCGGCGTCATCGAACAAGCCGTAGCCGCCTGGTGTGCACGCCACCGGGCGCAGCAATCCGCGCAGCAGGTAGTCGCGCACGATATGCACGCTCACCCCGGCATCAAGAGCCAGCCGGGACACCGTGTAGGCGTTCATTGAACACCTCCTTTTTCTCACCCGGCGCAGCAGGAAAGCTGCTTCACATCCTTGTTGAAGGTCTGCGCCGCGAGCTTCAACCCCTCGACCATCGTCAGGTAGGGGAACAACTGGTCGGCCAGTTCCTGCACCGTCATGCGGTTGCGAATGGCCAGAGCCGCCGTCTGGATCAGTTCACCCGCTTCCGGCGCGACCGCCTGTACGCCGATCAGCCGATGGCTGCCTTCCTCGATAACCAACTTGATGAAGCCGCGTGTGTCGAAGTTGGCGAGCGCACGCGGCACGTTGTCCAAGGTCAAGGTGCGGCTGTCGGTCTCGATCCCGTCGTGGTGGGCTTCCGCCTCGCTGTAGCCCACGGTCGCCACTTGCGGATCGGTGAACACCACGGCCGGCATTGCGGTCAGGTCGAGCGCCGCATCGCCGCCGGTCATGTTGATCGCGGCACGGGTGCCGGCCGCTGCCGCCACATAGACGAACTGCGGCTGGTCGGTGCAGTCGCCGGCCGCGTAGATGTTCGGGTTGCTCGTGCGCATGCCTTGGTCGATGACGATGGCACCTTGCGCATTGACAGTGACCCCCGCTGCGTCCAGCGCGAGGCTGCGCGTGTTCGGTGTCCGACCGGTGGCAACCAGCAGTTTGTCGGCGCGCAATTCACCGTGCGTGGTGGTCAGCACGAATTCACCGTCCATATGGGCGACCTGGCTGGCTTGCGTGTGCTCCAGCACCTCGATGCCCTCGGCACGGAAAGCGGCTGTCACCGCCTCGCCGATGGCCGGGTCTTCACGGAAGAACAAGGTATTGCGCGCCAGGACCGTGACCTTGCTGCCCAGCCGGGCAAAGGCTTGCGCCAGCTCCAGCGCCACCACCGACGAGCCGATTACGGCAAGGCGTTCGGGAATGGTGTCGCTCGCCAGGGCCTCGGTGGAAGTCCAGTAGGGTGACTCTTTCAAGCCCGGAATCGGCGGGACCGCCGGGCTGGCACCCGTGGCGACCAGGCAGCGGTCGAACATCACGACGCGCTCGCCACCCTCGTTCAAACGGACGGTAAGGCTCTGGTCGTCCTTGAAGCGCGCCTCACCGTGCACAACGGTGATGGCCGGATTACCGCCCAGGATGCCTTCGTACTTGGCGTGCCGCAGTTCGTCGACGCGGGCCTGCTGCTGGGCCAGCAGCTTACTGCGGTCAATCGTAGGCACAGTTGCCGCAATACCGCCATCGAACGGGCTTTCCCGGCGCAGATGGGCGATGTGGGCGGCGCGGATCATGATCTTGGACGGCACACAGCCGACATTGACGCAGGTGCCGCCGATGGTGCCGCGCTCGATCAGCGTGACCTGCGCGCCTTGCTCGACGGCCTTCAGCGCCGCCGCCATCGCGGCTCCACCGCTGCCAATGACCGCTACCTGCACCGGGGGCTCGTTGCCACTGTGCTTTTCGGCGGCGGCCATCCATCCCCGCACCTTGTCGAGCAGTCCGACGCGGTTGTCCGCCAGTGGCGCATCGGCTAGCGTTGCCTTGTAGCCCAGTCCGGCCACGGCGGCAGTCAGCGCGTCCGGCGATGTGCCCGGCACGATGGCGAGTTGCGCTGTGCCCTTCGGATAGGACACCAGCGCCGACTGCACGCCTGGCACTTTTTCCAGCGCTTCCTTGACGTGCGCCGCGCACGAGTCGCAAGTCATGCCGGTGATTTTTAGATGGGTCATGCAACAGATCCTTTATCGTTTGTGGCGCCAGACAATGACGTCCGTTGTGCTGCGGTGCCGTTTTCAGTGACTCACTGCTTGACGCTGGACGGATAGCCCGCGTCTGCGGTTGCCTTGGTCAGCTTCTGCACGCTGGTCTTGGCATCGTCGAAGGTGACGACCGCTTGGCGTGTCTCGAAAGTCACGTCAACTTTGCTGACGCCTTCGACCTTGGAAATCGCCTTCTTGACAGTGATCGGGCAGGCGGAGCAGGTCATGCCCGGTACGGACAGCGTGACGGTCTGGGTGGCGGCCCAGACGGGGGCAACAACGGCGGCGAGGGCGAGGGAGGCAAACAGTTTCTTCATGGTGAACTCCGATCAGTAGAAAAATGGCATGACGTAGGGAAATCCGAGCGCGACCAGAACCAGCGCGGCCACGATCCAGAAAATGAGCTTGTAAGTAGCTCGCACTTGGGGAATCGCGCAGACCTCACCCGGTTTGCAGGCCGCTGCCTGCCGGTAGATGCGCCGCCAGGCGAAGAACAACGCCACCAGCGCCACGCCGATAAAGATGGGGCGATAGGGTTCCAACACCGCCAAGTTGCCGATCCAAGCGCCGCTGAACCCCAAGGCGATCAGAACCAACGGCCCGAGGCAGCAAGCCGAGGCGAGGATGGCGGCAAGCCCTCCAGTGAAGAGCGCGCCGCGCCCGGTTTTTGGTTCAGACATGCGCTTGTCCTTTCGAATTGAAATTGGATAGCGTAACCTTACTTCCGTACTCATGTACGGAGTCAAGCGATATGGAAAACAATTTGGAGAACCTGACCATTGGCGTTTTCGCCAAGGCGGCCGGGGTCAATGTGGAGACCATCCGTTTCTATCAGCGCAAGGGCTTGTTGCTGGAGCCTGACAAGCCCTATGGCAGCATCCGCCGCTATGGCGAGGCGGATGTAACGCGGGTGCGCTTCGTGAAATCAGCCCAGCGGCTGGGCTTCAGCCTGGATGAGATCGCCGAGCTGCTGCGGCTGGAGGATGGCACCCATTGCGAGGAAGCCAGCAGTCTGGCCGAGCACAAGCTCAAGGACGTGCGCGAGAAAATGGCTGACCTGGCGCGCATGGAGGCCGTGCTGTCTGAGTTGGTGTGCGCCTGCCATGCGCGAAGGGGGAACGTTTCCTGCCCGCTGATCGCGTCACTACAGGGTGGAGCAAGCTTGGCAGGTTCGGCTATGCCTTAGCGTGCTTTATTTTCCGTTTTCTGAGACGACCCCTTGAAGTCGGTTCACCGTATGGGCGTGCACCTTGCATTGCGGACGTGCGCGCTATCATCGAACGGGCCAAAACCTTCGAAGCACTCCCATGAGATCCCACACACGATGGCTCGCCTGCAACAGTTGTGGCGTCCTACGTGACCACGTTCCCGATAAATCCGGTGTGACATCGTTCGACGCGGTACACCGGGTGCAGCTTTGGGTCTGCACGATCTGTGGCGCTGCCCACCCGGTTGCACCGGAGCATAGTGATCAGGCCGACCGCGAGCGCTTGGAGCGCCTGGGACAGTTGCGTTTGATTGAATAAAGAATGCTTGTCGGCACCGGTTTGAAACCGCATTCGGTCAATAGCGTTGCTGAACTATCAACACACACAACGATGAGGGAAAGCGCATGAAGTTCTACCATTTCACGTCCGTTTCGTACGCCGAAACGATCCTCTCGAAGGGGATTTCGCGTGGCCACGTGAAGCATGGTGACGGAAGCATTCGCAACTCGGTGGTCTGGCTGACGACGGATCCCGATGCTGATGGTCATGGCCTGACGACAGGCGATAAAACGTTGACTGCAAGAGACATGGAGTATCTGACCCGCGTCGAAGGGGTCGCTCCCAAAAACGGCATCATCATGAACAAAACCCGAGTGCGTCTGACGGTGGAGATGTCGGCCGACACGGCCACCCTGATGCCCTTTGTCGAATACTACGCACGTCGGGGCGAAAAGCCCGATGAAGCCAAGTTGATGGGCCTGTCCGCGTACATCGAGAATCCTTGGCGTCTGCCCCTCACGAGACGGCGGCAACTGTTGAAAACGACCACGACCAAAGAAGGCACGTGGTGGCTCTCGTTTGCGCCGATTTCCGCTTCCGAGATTGCGCGGGTGGAATTCAACGGCCCGGACGGATTCGTTGACTACGACTTCGAAGCGCACGGCCGGCAGCATTTCCATGACGCGGGCTTTGTGGTGCCCAACGCCGCGACGCTTCAGTCGCTGCGCCCCCTGGTGCCCTGTGACCATCCCTTCGAGAAGGCGAAGGCATTCACTTTCTGCCTGGACCCGAAGCACGATCCCCATGTGGTGATTCGGGGCGGCGGGCAAGACTGCGCGTTCGACGTGGCGACTGGTGCGCCGGCATTCGGCATGAGCCACCCGAACAGTGAGGCCTTGCCCAAGTGGGTACGCGACCACTCGGCCGAGTTGCTCGACTGCTGGGCCCGTGCGGTTGATGTGTACTACACCTATTATCCGACTGCTGGGACGCCTCGAACCCCCATTCGGCTGAACCCGTAATTCCGGGTGTAGGCCTAGCGATCCTGCGCTTTCGAGGGTGCGGCTGCCACACCACTTGCGCAGCCGGTCGTTGATGTAGTTGTCGACTTTTTCGCTGTGGTGGATGTTGAGTGGAAGGCGGCACCAAGCTTGTCGCCGAAATCGTGCCAGCCGGTCACGACCGTCACCAGGCTACTAAACACGCCGAACGCGAGAACAGGCCACCACGCAAGGAACGCGCCGACGACCCTGCCGACCAAGCTAGGCCGAGTCAACAGCGCTTTCTCCTTCGATTGGTAGCGGTCTCTGCGTCGCAACATTCCAATGCGCCAACGGTCCCACCATGAGCCACCGTCGAGCACGCTCGATACGCGCCAGTATCGGAATGCGTCGGCCACGGCTGTGTCGATAACGCTTGGCGTGACATCGGTTGGACCATCGAACACACGCCACACAATGAGCTGTTCGGGCAGGCGCATGAACTCGGACTCGTAAGGATAGATGAGTACGGCGACCGTGCCGGTCTTAGCCTGAGAGAACACAAGTGCGGCACCGTGCTCGGTAGCCGTCGAGCCTTGCTGATTCAGCGAGGCGCCTACCGGGTGCGCGCCCGGGCGAAGTGTGACGGTGCGATGAGCGTGGTCGACGCTGACATAGAGCGCTTCAAAGTAACCAGCTCGACGTGCCGCGACGACGATCGTGTCAAACTTCTCTTTGAGTCTTGGCTCTAGCACCCAGTCCCAATTGGCGATCTTGTAGTAGCGCACGGTCGCGCTGCGCTGGGGAAAGAGAGACAAAGCATCCTCGTGGGTTGTGTTTGGCACACGAGCCAAAGAAAACGGGAGGCTCGGCCTCCCGTTGTACTTGAGGGCAGGTGGTGGGGATTACTGCGCGGCGTCCTTCACCTTCTTCAGCGGCCGCACCTTGACACGCACGCTGGCCGGCTTGGCCTCAAACCACTGTTCTTCCTTGGTGAACGGGTTCATGCCGAAGCGACGCTTGGTAGCCGGCACCTTGACGGACACCACCTTGAACAGGCCCGGCAGCGTGAATTCGCCTGCGCCCTTTTTGTGCAGCGCGCCCAGGATGGTGTTCTCCAGATGCTGGAGCACAGACTTCACGGCCTTGGCCTCAAGTTCGGTCTGCTCGGCCAAGTGGCTCACCAGGCTGGCTTTGGTGAAGGTGTCCTTCAGCGGCTTGATGGCCGCGGCGGCGGCGGTCTTCTTTGCCGGTGCGGCTTTCTTTGCTGCGGTCTTGGATTTCGTCGCCATGGAGTGCGTAGATTTCAAGGTGGTGGACCATCGCGAGATGGCGAATTGTGCGCGCTACTGCGTGCGAGTCAAGCATAGCAAGGCCAGTCGTGCTGGACAACGGGACTCACAGTCTTCATTCAGTCAGGAGGGCCCCGTAGCGGGGCGCGCGGATCTGCGAGTCGATCCAGGCATCGTGGGCCAGCGTATCGAGAACGGTCGGGGGAATATCGAACCACTCCGACACGAAATGTACGGCGTCGGCCTCTAGGCCCGCCCAAGCTCGTGCTTTTGCCACCCAGCGCGATCCGACCTGAATTGGTGAGCAGCGTCCGGGCGTGACGTGGAAATAGCTGACGCGGTGCGCGGTGGTTGATTCGATGAACCACATACGGCGGATGCCGGCGTCGTCTCTGGCGCAGCCGAGACGCAATCGTGCGCCTTGCAGCTCGAGCGCGCGCAACGCACTGACCAACGAGGCATCGGTCGGCCGGTACCAGACCGAGACCTTGCGCAGCACGGCGTGTTCACCCTGCGTGGCGCCCAACCAGTTCACGGCCGCGACCAAGCGGTGGACGCCGTTGGTGCACGTCACAGCTCCGCCGTAGGCGGCCAGCTTCAGTTCGTACGCGGCTTCAGGGGCGGGAAATGATTGGTGGCCGATTTCCGATTCGCAGTAGTCAATGACGCGCTCGTCCCAGCCAAATCCATGCAGGTCCTGCAGCATGCCGCGCCACGTCATGGCCTTGCTGAAATTCCGATGCGTCAAGCCAACCACGGCAGCGATGGGCACGTCGATGTAGACCCGCTGGGTTGATCCTTCAGTGGAGAGGAGATCAAGGACCGGGCCCAACTCAGTACGCTTCCAGACCGACTGATCCAATACCGTGCAACTGGACTCAGATACCGCCGCACGAATGCGCGCAAGACCTGGTGCTTTGCGCATCAGCGCGGCTCGGTCTTGGCCATAGACGACATCTTGAGCGCGATGCATTGCTTCATCCATCATGGGGCTTGCATCTCCAATGCGGTGTCATTCGGCAGCACCATGTCGTTGACTTGGTAGCCGTCTGCTCGCAAGAGTGCGATGAGTCCGTCGGCCCCCGGCAGGTGGGCAGCGCCAACCGCGACCACCGCGCCGCCGGTGTCGAGGGCTTGGCGCAACCGCGGCATCCAGGCCAAATTGCGGTCGTGGACCATCAGGCGGTGATAGATCGCCGCATCCTCTGGAGATTCGTTACCCAGACTCGCGAGAGCGGCGATCCTCTCATAGTCGCCGCGATTGAATGCGATAACAGCTTGACGGAAATCCTCTCGCTGGCGGGCGATGTTCAAGCCGCCCATCAGCAGGCGCAAATAGATCCGGTCCGGTACCGCACGGCGTCGGTTCTCCAAGTCGGTCTGATCTTCGAGAGGCACGATCGCTACGTTGTAGCGCAGTGCCGCCATCGCGAATATCGTGTCTCTGGACAGGTTGCTCAATGCTGTGCAGGGAATCCAAGCGTACGCGGCGGCCACTCGCGGACTCTTGTGCTGCAGCATTTCGATGGCTAGGTCGGGACGTTGTGGTGCTGCGCATTTCGCGCGTAGCTGAAGAAATTCAACCTGTGTATCGCTCAATGCACGGGCCCATGGCGCACGCGAGGCTCGACCAGCAAACACGTCGGGGTCCAGAAGATCGGCGCCCTTGAGTTCGAGAGGCTGTGGACCTTGAGCCCTCGAACTCTCAATGACAAAGCTCGTGGCGCCCTGGAGTACAGACATCGCCGGCTGGCGCAAGCCCGGATAGGGGACATGGAGCGTGGCGACCAGCACGCTTTTGGCACCGTTCGGCGCGGTGATTGCGAGTGCCGGCACGCCAGCCTGTCCAATAGCCGGTGTGGAGGCGAGGGTGGCGGCACAAACGAAGGCCGCCAGCGTGCGAAATAGGTCAGCCAGGCCAAAGGACCGCAGCATGCGATGACTCCGGAAGTGAAGAGGGCGAGGGGAGAAGGTCTGGACGGCGGTCAAGGTGCAATGCAGGAGGACGTGCCGCCCAGTGAACAGATAAGCGGCGTTGCTACGCCCCTTTGCGCCGTGTTGTCGATTTGCTCGGCGGTTGACCGGTCTGCTGATCTGGTGCCGACTCTGGCGTCGGCTTCGCGGCCTCAAATTGCTCGCGCAGCATTCGCAATTCGGCCTGGGCACCGGCCTCAAGACCGACGACCTCGGTTAGCTTCTCGCGCGTGCGCTCATGCGCGGCTTGCGCCTCAGCCAGTTGGGCACGCACCTGGTGCTCGCGCGATTCGGCGTTGGCCAAGCGCTCGTTGGCCTGGATTCGGGCGATGTCAGCAGCTTCACGCTGCGCTTCGGCGACAGCGGCGGTGCGATCGGCAGCGACCCGGGCGGCCTGTTCCGTCGCCAGTTGGGCGCGCAGCTCGCTCAGTTCGCGCTCCAAGTGTGGCAGCGCTTCCAGTCGCAACTCCACTTGCGCGAGCGCCCGACGAACGGAGGCGAGTTCGCCGCGCTCCCGCTCCGATTCTGCATTCAAGCGTTCGATCTCTGCTGTCTGCTCGGCTGCCTTGCCGGCAAGCTTGTCACGCTCTGTCGCAACCTGCTGCAGCTCCTGCGTCAGGGCGTCGCGTTCGGCTTCCAGCGCCTCGCCGGTGCTGGCCAGCATCGCGTTTTCACTCATGACCTGCGCCAGGGCGGCTTCTGCGTCGGCCGCGGCGTCCTCGGCCACCCGCGAAAACTCGGTGCCCAGCGCGGCCAGCAGGCGTGGGTTCGGATCGCCGATCTTGCGCGCGCCCGGCTTTTGCTGACCCTGCCAAGCAGTCAGGTGGCGGTGGATCGTATTCATGCTGCCGCTGCCCAGTCGCTCGCGCACCGCGCTGAGCGTCGGCTTGAGTTGCTCGGCGACCAGTGCCTTGGCGGCATCAACGACCTGCTCGTAGGAAATCCCTTGGCGTGCCATTTCGTATCGTATGAACGTCCGGAATTGATATCGTATTGCAGTTTATACGATACGATACGAATTGCCAGCGAGTGACGAATTTTTCATGTGATCTACGATCGATATGCCAAGCAAGTGCCTGTAATCACGGGCCAGTGCCGCCTTGGGATGTTCGTCGGTGACCTGCGCGGGACGACTGCCGCGTGGGCGTAGAATGCCGGCAGCCCACTGTCCTGTGACCGGAGCACCGCATGTCGTTGATTCGCAGCATTCAAGCCGATGCGATCGAGGTGTCGACCAGCGTTTCGTCGTTGCTGCGCAAGTGCAAGCTGCTGGCCTCGCGTGTGGGGCATACCCAGCTTGAGCAGTGGGTGGATTTGGAGTTGCGCGGCTATCCCGAGGGTGCGGACCTGCCACCCTACCGTGTGACACCCGTTGTTTCCTACGGCAGCTTTGTGGGACCGTTTGGCATGAACGCGCCCAGGCTGCAGGTGCCAGTCTTCCTACTGCCAGAGCATTTGCGGGAATGGCATTCAATTGCGCGGTTGGCGCAGGCCGTGAGCACCTACGAGAATCTGGTGCAAGGCAACAAGCCGTCTTACGTCAAGACGGATTGGAACGTGGCGCTGGCGATCAAATATGCGTCTAAGCTGACCCCGGACATGCAGTGCGTCGAGGCATGGATGGAGATTCCGATTGGGGCGATCGACCGGTTGCTCGATTGCATCAAGACGGCCGTTTTGGGCTATGCCATCGAATTGGAAAAATTGAGCCCGGACGCTGGTGAGCTGCCGGTCGGCTCGAAACCGATCAGTGAGGAACGATTGACTCAGATCTTCAATACCCACATCGGGGGCAACGTCGGCAACATAGCCAACGCAGGCACGGGCGTCACGCAGACAGCCAACGTGCAGGTGGGGCAGGGCGACTGGGAGGCGCTGAGCCTCTACCTGCAGTCGCTCGGACTGTTAGAGGCCGATTTTGCAGGCCTCAAACACGATCTCGATGCAGAACGCGCAGCTGGATCTGGCACGTCCGAGAAATCAAAGTCGTGGATTGGCCAACTGGTCGGCAAGGCGTTCAACAAGGCGACAGGGGTTGGTGTCGAGGCGATCGCCGGCGGTATCGCCCAGGCGATCTCTGGCTACCTTGGGCAATAGGGTGCGTTGTCCATGGCCGGAGTGCAGGGAGCCGTGAAACTACCCGCCTGTTCAGGCACCTGCCAACACGGGCAAACGACAATCGCTCCGAGCTATGAAGTTCTACATCGATGAGAGCGGGAATACCGGTGGCGCCACCAGTACCGGCAAGGCATACGACTTCGACGGTCAGCCGACCTTTGCACTTGCCGCAATCGGCTTGCACGATCAGGCCGCGATCGCGGCGGTAGTCGAGGAGATCCGGTCGGCGCACCGCGTTCCGGCTGGCGAGTTGAAGTCCAAATCATTGACAGGCAAGCCCGAGTTTGTCCGTGACCTGGTCGACGCCATTTGTGATCGAGCCCCACCGTGCTTCATCGAAGTCGTCGACAAGAGATTCTATTTGGTGATGAACATGGTTAGCAGCCATGTGTTACCACCGAGCACGGGCATCTTGGGCAATCCGCAGGCGCACTTTGTCCAGAATGCATTTGCGGATTTTCTCTATCACTTCACGCCGGCGGAAGTGTTCGACGCGTTCATCGCCGCCTGCCAGGCCCCGTCCGATGCCACGCTGCGATCGTCCTTTGGCGCCTTGCTGGACTTCCTGGATCGGTTCCCGGCGGGCGAGGTTTCAGCGGCGTGTCGCGAGATGACGAATCTGTCGTTCAGCGACTACGAGGAGATGCTCGCCGACGAGGTTCCTACTGCTTACGCGCAATTCCTGCCATCGCCGGACACCGGCAAGCGCGGGAAGCCCGTTTCAATGTTGCCGAATCTCTCGTCGCTTACGAACATCTACGCTCGGATCAACCTGCATTACCAACGGGACCTTTCAACGATCGAGCTGGTGCACGACGAGCAACTGCAATTCGACCAGATCCTGTCCAACAACAAGCAGGCGGCCGAAGCCCTCGGCGGTCAGGCGGCCAACTTCTTCACCCCGCACGCCGACTACAACTTCGGCGCCTCGGCGCCACTGACTTTCGCGAAGTCCCACGACTCGATTGGTCTCCAGTTGGCAGATGTCATTGCCGGCTTTTGCATGAGATACATCAAGGATTGGCTGAGCGATCCAAGGAATATTTCTGGCGCTGCGCATGCCACGTTTGCGCGCCTGTGCCGGTTGAGTGACAGCGGGACGGTCTGCGGGGTGAACCTCACCGCTACCAACGAACTTGCGCACCGGGTGTTTAGCCCAGTTTGGCGCGGCTGAAAGGCGTCCAGCGCCTGTGTTCACGTAACGGTGCGCAGGGAGTGAGCGCGTTTGTCAGTCGCGCGCGGGCGACATCGGCTATCCTTGCCGCTCAAATAAAAGCGGGGGTTTCGTGGCAACGTACAAACAGCTTCTGGCGCAAAAAGCTAAGTTGGATTTGCAGATCGAGGCGGCACACCTCGCCGAAAAAGCAGCGGCGATTGCGCGGGCTCGCGAGATCGTGGAAGCGTACGGTCTGACCGCAGCAGATATCGGCCTCAAGGCTCGCGCCGGCAAGAGTGAACAAGCCAAATCGATCGTGCCGCCCAAGTATCGGGACCCGAAGACGGGCGCTACCTGGTCGGGCCGCGGCAGGGCGCCTGCA
>NZ_CATZLL010000029.1:0-15851 GCF_958415495.1 Ralstonia flaminis
CGCGCTCTCTTCGATAGTGTCCACGTGTCCACCTAGAACTAGATGGACACGATGCTCCTTGCTACGCGGGTCCCCTTCAAGACGGGTTCACCGGGTGCTTACCTCGGATTGTGCAGCATGGCATGTTGATAGCGGGTAAGCGGATCCGCAGTCATCGGATTGCACATCTAACGTTTGGCGTTATTCCTCACGTGACCTAGAGTGAGCTTGGCCCCACGAGCGCTTCGTGTCCGGTGTTACCGGAATGACTAGGCGGCTGGGGCCAACACAAGAATCCTTGAGGAGATCGAACCATGATTCTGCGTAAGTCCTGTGCCGGCCTGGTCATCATGGCGGCATTCGTATGCACAAACACGAGTGCGCAACAGCAAACTGAGCAAGAACCAATGCAGTGGAGCCTCAAGGAGGCGAAGGCCAAAATCGCGGAACGTTTCAAGGCCGCCGACACCAATCACGATGGCAAGTTGACGCGCGAGGAGGCCAAGGCAGGTATGCCGCGCGTCTATGAAAATTTCGACAAGATCGACATCAGAAAGCGTGGCTATGTCACGCAGCGCCAAATCGGTGCCTATTGGTCCAAGGTCTCCGGGGCGCAGGAGCAGAAGGACAATCCTGTCTGGAACTGATAGCGATACCCGCATTTGAGCAAGCGGCCTGGTGGTTGGGTGATCGGGCCGTACTCAATATCCCCAAGCGTCTAGCGCACAGTAGACGAATAGCACCGACAGCGCCCGAACTGGTCATCGTATCGTTAGGTTAAGCATTGTCATCCCTTCTGCCGCCAATTTCCTGCACCATGCGGGGTGACAGAAATGATGCAACAGGTGACGATGATGATTCGTATCGACAATCCCCAGCATGACCAAGAGGTTGGGGTGGCAGACGCCACCCAGGACACGACCCGTATCGACGATGTCCGGATTGGTGCTGTCCGGCCGCTTATTTCTCCGGCGCTCTTGCTCGATGAACTGCCTGTATCACCCGATGTGCAAACCCATGTCGAGGCGAGTCGCGCGGCCATCACCAACGTCCTGCGAGGCCGGGACGATCGCCTGATCGCTGTGGTAGGTCCGTGCTCGATCCACGATCACGACCAGGCCATCGAATACGCACATCGGCTGAAAACCGCAGCACAGCGCCTGCGCGACGATCTGTTGATCGTCATGCGCGTGTACTTTGAAAAACCGAGGACAACCGTTGGCTGGAAGGGCTACATCAATGATCCTCGGCTCGACGGCAGTTTTCGCATCAATGAAGGGCTGCGCCGCGCGCGCGAACTCCTTTTGGAGGTCAATGCGATGGGGCTGCCCGTTGCCACCGAGTTTCTCGACCTGTTGAGCCCGCAGTACATCGCAGACCTGATTGCATGGGGCGCGATTGGCGCACGGACGACTGAAAGCCAGAGCCATCGGCAGCTTGCCTCCGGGCTGAGTTGCCCCATCGGATTCAAGAATGGCACCGATGGTGGTGTCCAGATCGCGGCGGACGCGATTCTGGCCGCGCGTGCCAGCCACTCGTTCATGGGCATGACGAAGATGGGCATGGCCGCGATTTTCGAGACGCGTGGCAACAGCGATGCCCATGTCATTCTGCGGGGCGGTAAAAAAGGGCCGAACTACGATGCTGCGTCCATTGAGGACTGCTGCGCCATTCTCCGGGCCGCGAGTCTGCCGGAGCAGGTCATGGTCGACTGTTCGCATGCAAATTCAGGCAAGTCGCACGCGCGCCAGATCGAAGTCGGGCATGACGTGGCGCATCAACTGTCCGCGGGCGAGCGGCGCATCATCGGTGTCATGATCGAGAGCCATTTGGAGGAGGGGCGTCAGGACCTTAAACCTGGCGTGCCGCTGCAGCGTGGCGTGTCTATTACGGACGCTTGCCTTGGCTGGTCTCAGACTGAACCATTGCTGGAGGCGCTGGCTGCCGCGGTGAGGGCTAGACCACGACTTGGTGATAGGCAGGCCGGCGCTCAAGCAAAGTAGCGAGTTTGCGCAGCGCAAGCGACAGTTCGGCCTTGTCCTGTACGCCGCCCAGGGAGATACGAATCGCATTGGGCGGCGTTGGGCCATTGTAGAAAACATCCGACGGCGTCACCCGCAGGGCCTCCGCCAAGGCGGCTTTGGTCAGTTGTTCTGCCGACCAGTGATCGGGAAGCGTATGCCAGACGTGGATGCCCGTCGGCGGCAGTTGTCCGATGCCGCTCAACCACCGGTTTGCAATGTCTTTCCGTGCGCGAGCTTCGGTGCGGATGCCTTCGAGCAGTGTCTGTGCCGAGCCGTCATGGATCCATTGCGTCGACAAGGCCACGGCCAGCGGCATCGACATGAGTGCGAACGAGCGCAGCGCGGCAAGGAATCCCTCGCCGGTCACTCCATCTTCAGGCAACAGCACGTAGGCGGTGCGCAAACCCGGGCTCAACGTTTTCGACAGCGTCGCCACGTAGCAGGTCAGTTCGGGCGCAATGCTGGCGATAGGCGGCGGTGCGTCGGTCGACAGCAGCCAGTAGGGGTCGTCCTCGATGATCCGCGCCTTGTGTTTCGCCGCAACCCGTGTGATTTCCTTGCGGCGCGACATCGGCATGGTGTGCGTGGTCGGGTTTTGCATGGTCGGGTTCAGGTAGATCAGCCTGACACCAGCGGCGCACGCGTCCGCCAGCGCGTCCGGCCGCATTCCGGCGGCATCGCATTCGATCGGCACTACCTTGCGATCGAGCTGCAGCGCTGCCGAGCGCAGTCCGGGGTAAGCGAGGGGCTCGGCCGCGATGCCATCCCCAGGACGCGTCAGGCTCTGGATGAGCGCGGCAAGTGCCGCCTGCGCTCCTGGACACACCACGACTCTGGACGGTTCGACCGGGCCCATCATCTGCCCGAGCCAGCGCGCACCCGCGACTCGGTCCGCAGGACTTCCGCCGCCCAGGTGATACGTCATCAGCAGATGCGGGTCACTGCGCAGCAGAACCTGGGAGAGCCCGCGACGCAGCATGTCGTCAAAGTCGACCTGTGCGGGCGGAGGCGGCACGTTCATGCTCATGTCGACCACGGCGGCAAGCTCGGCCCGTGGCGCGGCGATGAAGGTGCCGAGCGCGCCCTTGGCGTCGACCAGGTTGCGCCGCTTGGCCTCGGCATATGCCCGTGTGACGGTGGTCAGGTCGACGCCAAGCGCCTTGGCCAGATCGCGTTGCGGCGGCACGCGGTCGCCCGGGCGCAGCCGTCCGTCACCAATGGCCTGCTCGATGTAGTTGACGATCTGCTGATACCGGGCTCCACGCCCTGGGGTGATTCGCAATGCCCATTGGCCCGTAGGAGCATCGGCCGCATCTTGCATGGATTTCATCGTCGAAAATTACGTTCTTGTATGGGTTTTGTCTTCGATTAGCATGCCAGACATCGCCACAGGAATCCATACATTCAGCGGTATCGGCATCAGCAGGGCGCTCAGCTGCAATTCACGATTGCGGGCAAGCGCAGCCAGTGCGTGTACGCGAAGCTTCCGGAGTCGGGATGCCTGGTGGCGGGTCACAACTCAGGTCATCCGAAGATGAACAATTCGATCGCTTGGCGCACAGGCGAGCCCCCAAGTCCTGTGCGCCCCCCAAGACAGGCTTTGACATCCCCGCGCCGGTTCGGCGCGCTCGCGCTCGGCATCCTGGCGAGCACGCTCATGAGCGGATGCACGCTCGAACTGCTGTCGCCCAAGGGCAGCGTCGGCGAGCAGGAAAAAACGCTGATCCTGGTCTCCCTGGGCGTGATGCTGCTGGTGGTCATTCCGGTCATCGTGCTCACGCTGTGGTTTGCCTGGCGGTACCGCGAATCCAACACGCGCGCCACCTACGCGCCCAAGTGGTCGCATTCGACTGCCATTGAAGTGGTGGTGTGGGGCATCCCATGCCTGATCGTCGCCTGCCTGGGTGTGCTGATCTGGGACACCACGCACAAGCTGGATCCGTACCAACCGCTGGCCGGGCAGGTCGAGCCGGTCGAGGTGGACGTCATCGCGCTGAACTGGAAGTGGTTGTTCATCTATCCGCAGTACGGCGTGGCGTCGCTCAACGAGCTGGCCATCCCGACCGGCACGCCGATCAATTTCCGTCTGACGTCGGAGTCGATGATGAACGCGTTCTTCGTGCCGCAGCTCGGCAGCATGGTCTACACCATGGCCGGCATGCAGACGCGCCTGCACCTGATTGCTGACCACCCCGGCACCTATCTCGGCCAGTCGGCCGCCTACAGCGGCGCGGGCTTCTCCGACATGCACTTCAAGACCCTCGCCACCTCGCGCGCGGAGTTCGATGCGTGGGTCAGCCGGGCGAAGGCCTCCGGCAAGGTGCTCGACCGCAACGCCTATCGCACGCTCGAACAACCCAGCAGCAAAGACCCGGTCACGCTGTATGGCGCCGTCGCCCCGCGGCTGTTCGACGGTGTCGTCGACAAATACATGCTGGCCAACGGCCAGGTCTGCCGCGCAGATGGCTCGGAAGCCCTGCTGGCCGCCAGGCCCGCCGCGCCGGCGTCCGTCTCCCGCACGGAGCAATAAGTCATGCTAGGAAAACTCAATCTTCAAGCCATCCCGCTGCACGAGCCCATCATCATGGTTGTGATGGTTGCGGTGCTGCTCGGCGGCGCCGCACTGGTGGCGGCCATCACGTACTTCGGCAAATGGAAGTACCTGTGGACCGAGTGGATCTGCTCGGTCGACCACAAGAAGATCGGCGTCATGTACATCATCATGGCGTTGATCATGCTGCTGCGTGGCTTTGCCGATGCCATCATGATGCGCGCCCAGCAGGCGATCGCCTACGGTGACGCCGCAGGGTACCTGCCCCCACACCACTACGACCAGATCTTCACCGCACACGGCGTGATCATGATCTTCTTCGTGGCCACGCCGCTGGTGCTGGGTCTGATGAACGTGATCGTTCCGCTGCAGATTGGCGCGCGCGATGTGGCCTTCCCATTCGTCAACTCGCTGAGCTTCTGGCTCTCGGCCATGGGCGCGGTGCTGGTCATGCTGTCGATGTTCGTTGGCGACTTTGCCGCCACGGGGTGGGTGGCCTATCCGCCGTTGTCCGAGCTGGGATACAGCCCGACACCCGGGGTCGACTACTACATCTGGTCATTGCAGATATCAGGCCTGGGCACCACGCTTACGGGCATCAACTTCATCGTCACCATCCTGCGCATGCGCGCGCCAACGATGGGCTTGATGAAAATGCCGGTGTTTACCTGGACGGCGCTGATCACCAATATCCTGATCCTGGCGATCTTCCCGGTGCTGACTGCTACGCTCGCGCTGCTCACTGCTGACCGCGTGCTCGGCATGCACTTCTTCACCAACGAGCTGGGCGGCAACGCCATGATGTACGTGAACCTGATCTGGGTGTGGGGACACCCCGAGGTCTATGTGCTGATCCTGCCGGCCTTCGGCGCGTTCTCGGAGATCATCGCCACCTTCTCGCGCAAGCCGCTGTTCGGCTACAAGTCGATGGTGTACGCCACCTCGTCGATCGGCGTGCTGTCGTTCTTCGTGTGGTTGCACCACTTCTTCACCATGGGCTCAGGGGCCAACGTCAACGCCTTCTTTGGGATCATGACGTCGATCATCTCGATCCCCACTGGCGTGAAGCTGTTCAACTGGCTCTTCACGATGTATCGCGGCCGCATCCGCTATCACTCCGCAACGCTGTGGACCATCGGCTTCATGGTGACGTTTGCCGTGGGCGGCATGACCGGCGTGCTGCTGGCCGTGCCCGGTGCTGACTTCGTGCTGCACAACAGCCTGTTCCTGGTGGCGCACTTCCACAACGTGATCATCGGCGGCGTCGTGTTCGGCTGCTTGGCCGGGATCAGCTTCTGGTTCCCGAAGGTGTTCGGTTTCACGCTCAACGAGCGCTGGGGCAAGATTTCATTCTGGTGCTGGCTGGTGGGCTTCTTCCTGGCCTTTATGCCGCTGTACGTGCTCGGCTTCAAGGGCATGACGCGCCGGATGAACCACTATGCCAACGTCGACTGGCATCCGTACCTTGTGGTGGCGCTGGTGGGCGCGGCTGTCATTGGCATGGGCATCCTCGCCATGCTGGTGCAACTGGTGGTGAGCATCCGCGACCGCAATCAGAACCGCGACCTCACCGGTGACCCGTGGGATGCTCGCAGCCTGGAGTGGTCGACCGCGTCGCCGGCGCCGTTCTACAACTTCGCGCATGTCCCGACCATCACGTCACTCGAGCAGCACTGGGACGACAAGGAATCCGGCAAGGCCTGGAAGCAGCCGGATCGTTACGAAGACATCCATATGCCGCGCAACACGGCGTCGGGCTTCATCGTCTCGTGCTTCGGCCTGTTGCTGAGCTTCGCGGTGGTCTGGCACATGTGGGCGATTGCGATTGCCGGCCTGGTTGGCGCCATCGCGACCTTCATCCTGCGCAGCTACGACCGCGACACCGACTACTACGTGCCGGCCGCCGAGGTCGAGCGCATCGAGCGCGCCCGCTACGTCCAACTGCAGAACGCTGCCTGAACATGACTGCTTCACTCGCCCCCAACGTCGGCGCGGCCGGGCAAGGCACCGCCCACACCCACGCGCACGCGCACGATCACGCCCATCACGACGCCAGCACCAACACCACGCTGGGCTTCTGGCTGTACCTGATGAGCGATTGCCTGATCTTCGCCGTGCTGTTCGCCACCTTCGGCGTGCTGTCGGAGAGCACCGCCGGCGGTCCCAGCGGACGCCAGCTTTTCGAGCTGCCCTTTGTGTTTGCCGAAACCATGCTGCTGCTGGTCAGCAGCTTCACGTTCGGCGTCGCCATGCTCGACCAGAGCGAGGCCGCCCGCGGCCGCGTGGTCCGTTGGCTGCTGGCCACCTTCGTGCTGGGCGCGGCCTTCGTCGGCATGGAGCTGTACGAGTTCACACACCTGCTGCATGAGGGTGCGGGCCCCGGCGTGAGCGCGTATCTGTCGGCGTTCTTCACACTGGTCGGCACGCATGGCCTGCACGTGTCGTTCGGCTTGCTGTGGATTCTCGTGATGGTCCACCAGGTGCAGCGCTTCGGTCTGGACAGTGTCACGCGTCGCCGGTTGGCATGTCTGAGCCTGTTCTGGCACTTCCTGGATCTGGTCTGGATCTGCGTATTTACCTTTGTCTACCTCCGGGAGTTCGCATGAGCACGTCCCAACTGCATGTCACTCACGTGCGGCATGCCGATACGCCTGCCGTGCACGGCAGCCTGCGCAGCTATATCTTCGGGCTGATCTTGTCCGTCGCGATGACCGCCGCGGCGTTCGGCGTGGTCATGCACGGAGGGCTGTCGTCGGCCACGACCATGGCGGCGATCGTCGGGCTGTGTGTGGCGCAACTACTGGTCCAGTTGGCGTTCTTCCTGCATCTGGGTTTCAAGCCGGGCCAGCGTAGCAATGCTGGCATCTTCATCTGCACAGTGCTGCTGATCGTGATCGTGGTCGGCGGGTCGCTATGGGTGATGCACAACGCCAACCTCAACATGATGCCGACCAATATGTCAGTCGAGCGTGCACGCGCGAAGGACTGATGGAGTGCACGGCGAGGGCACGGCTTCGCGCTTTGGCGAGGAGATGGCTTGCCACTGACCGTATGTGCAAATCAATCCGCTGCTGCGGCATCAAACAAGGATTGCGAGAAACGCGCGGGGGCATCTACGTGATCGCGAGATACAGTTAGACACAGTACCTCGCGCTGATTACGTTATCGTTTTTTCGTCGGGGTTCCACGCGCTCCACTTCCCCGGAACCTCGACACCCGCGTTGCGCCAGGCGACCTCCCGTCCGCCTGGCGCTTTTTTTTTGTTCGGCCGTGTTGCCCGGCTTGGACATACCGGCAATTCCATTGCAATGGCTAGCCAGCGGCTTGCCATCGCGCCCCAACGCCCCTTGATTTCAGGGAAGCGCAGACGGCCTCGTGGCCTATAGCGGGCCGACTGGTGGGTTCCCACGCGGCTCTATCGATGTCTGCATTGTGCTCTCGTGTCGTGTGGTAGCCACTGCGTGGCGCCCTCGCCGCTAAGCTGGTGCGGGCCGGCGTAACGATTGTTTTTTGCTGCCGACACGCTCTCCGATAACCTGCGACGGACTGCCATAAGCGTCAGGAAATCGGGGTGAAAGATGCAGATCATGTCTCACGACATTGCAGAGCGCGGCGTCGGTTCGATCTATCAAAAGGATCTTGAAAAGGCTATCGAGAACGGGCAACTCTCGCTGATGTTCCAACCCAAGGTGAGACTCGCCGACGGAAGGAGCGAAGGTTTTGAAGTGCTTACGCGATGGACGCATCCTGAGCGCGGACAAATTTCGCCAGACGTCTTTGTCCGGATTGCGGAGGAGACTGAGCTGATTCATCCATTCACGCGATGGGTGATGAGGAGTGCGTTCTCCCAACTGCAGACGTGGTGCCGGAATGGGTTCCGCACATCACTGTCGATCAACGTGAGTGTGCGAAATCTTGCCGTGCCCGGTTTCGTGAGCGAGGTCAGGGGGATCCTCGATGAATTTGAAATCAATCCGGAGTTGATCGAGCTGGAGATCACGGAGGGGGCACTCATACAAGACTCATCCACCGTGCTCAAGCGATTGCTGCTGCTCCAGGACCTTGGGGTCCGGCTTTCCATTGATGACTTTGGCGCAGGCTATGCCTCGCTCGCCTACCTGAAGATGCTGCCAGTAAATGTGCTCAAGATCGATCGGTCATTTATTACGGCATTGAGTAGCAATAGGGCAGACCAAAGGATCGTGGCTTGGACCATCCGGCTTGCGCACGACTTCGGCATGCGAGTGGTGGCGGAAGGGGTGGAAACCAAAGAGGTGGCGGACCTGCTACGGGCGATGGGATGCGATATGGCGCAAGGCTATTTCTTTGGCCACCCCATGCGTGCTGATGACGTCCACTCGTGGTCGGCGGCGCATGCATTGAGCCAAGCGCGGGGGGCGCCGCCGGCATGGTTCAGTTGGCTGGGCTCGCTCTTGCGAAAGAATCATTCAGTTCGTTGAGCGCTGAAGAGTCACGCATGAACGTAGATAGCTACGACCAATTGCAAGCGGCGCTGCTCGGCGGTCACATTGATGCCTGCAATGCATTCCTCGCATCGCGCCATGATGCCGATAAAGGTAGCGCGGAGTACTGGTATTGGCTGGCCCAGATGTATTACCGGTCAAACCAACTTCTAAAAGCGCTGGACATCTGCTTCAAGCTCACCCGAGAGGCGGGTGCTTTTGGCATGCACTTTCATTGCCTCGCAGACATCTGCGCCCATCTGGGCATCAAAGACATTGGCCTCTCTGCACTCGAGACGCTGGCGTCCAAGGCGGATCTTCCTGGCGAGGCTTCCTATTACGTGCGGCTGTACGGCCACCACTATCTTGGCGAGGATGAGAGCGTGCTGAGTGTGCAGCGTGACGCCTCCGTTCCCGCCTCTTGCATGAGCGAGCACGTTCGCGCCCGTAGCATGATGCGCAGCCGAGGTATCGCCGCTGGTGTCCATTCCTTTCATCGAGCCTATTGCAGTCCGCAGGCGGTTGCTGAACTGTGGCCAACACAGGATGTCGGGCGTTACTGGGATGGGCAGCGCGAGCTGCCACGGCAGTTGACCATCAAGGGGTTTTCAAGCGGGTTTGGTGACTTCATCCAATGGGTTCGGTACGCGCGCGCCTTGAAGGCGCTGGGCACTGAGATCGACTGGGACGTTCAGTTCGATGGGCTCTCAGGCGATTGCCAGATCAATGATCACGATCACCAGCTTGCTCGGCAGCTAACGTCCGCCGATTTCGTCGTTGGACGTAACGATGCACACATGTGGACCACGCCGTTCACGCTATTCACATCGCTATTTCCCGTTCTTGGTTACGGCGCTACCGGTCGATACATCGAGCCATCCAGCGATCCTGAAGTTGCGCGCATTCTGAGCGAAATACGCAAACGCGCACAAGGTAGACGATGCGTCGGCATCTTCTGGTCGTCGTGCGAATCAAACAACCTGTATGCCCACAGGAGCTTGCACCATGAGCATCTCGCCCCATTGTGGGAGGCTTCTGATGACATCCATTGGGTCGTCATGCAACGCGGATACCAAGGGGTGTCTTGGGCTGACGGACCGTACTCGAAAGACCCTGGGCGCTGCACGGTTCTGCCGTCGCAGACCAGCCTTGCACAAGTCATTGGGATCATCGATCAGCTAGATGGCTTTATTGGAAACGATGGGGTTCTCACCCATGCCGCAGGGGCACTCAACAAGCCTGGCTATCTGCTGCTGAATGCGCGATGCACCGATTGGCGCTACGAACACAGTGTGGACACGACACCTTGGTACCCATCACTGAACGTGCTCAGGCCCGACACGATGGGCGATTGGGGCACGCTGGTATTCAAGTTGGTTTCGAGCATCAAAAGCGTCGGCAGCCATCCTCGTTAAAGTGATTGATTGCGCATTTACCGGGTCGATTACGAGGGTGACTGCGAAGATCAAGTTCAGCGTGGGTGTGAGCGACAGCGCATACGGCGGGGCGGTTGGTACTGATACGGGAGTGCGGCCTCGATTGCGGCCGGCGGGGGTGAAAATTTCGCGCAGGAAAGCTCGTGTGGCACGACCCGGTGCCGATACTAGTATGGAGACGGCAGTTTGGAATCACCGGGGATGAGCCATGACCTTGCAGCAATTGCATGTTTTCCTGAGCGTGGTGACACAAGGCAGCATCCATGGTGCCGCTCGCGCACTGGGCGTGACACAGCCCGCGATCACTGCAAGCATGCGCGAGCTGGAAAAGACGCTGGGCGTGCCGCTACTGCTGCGATCGGTAAAGGGCGTGAAGCTGACGTCTTACGGCGCGGTTTTCTATCGTCGCGCGAAATCCATTACGGCGGATATGAAGCGCGCCGAGGACGAGCTGCTGGAAATGCGGGGCGAGCAGGCGGGGAGTGTCGTGGTGGGGCTGTCTGAATTGGCAGAGTGCTCCATGTTGCAGAGGGTCTTCAGTGCGTATCGGAGAGAGGGGCGCGGTGCGTTGCTGTCCTTCTATCAAACCAGCTTTTCCTCCGCGTTGGGCCGGTTGTTCGAAAACGCCATGGACTTCGCGATTGTCACGGGGCAGAGGGCAACGAAATTCCCGGATTTTGTGGAGGCAAGGCGGCTGTTCTCGATGCCTGTGGTGTTGGTTGCCAGGCCTTCCCACCCCCGGGTTCACGAGCGCCGTATGGATGCATTGACCGATGAGGAATGGTTGCTGCCCTGTGAGGTGGGCGATGACACCGACCGAGCGTTCACGCAGTACTTCGAGTTCATTGGATTGCAAACGCCGCGGGTCTCTCGTTGCCTGACGGTCTCAGCAGCGACGCTCCTGCTGCAGGAGGCGGACCTGATCGCTCCTGTTCAGTACCCAACGTTCAAACTGAAGATGGAGAGTCACGGTCTTGTGACGATTCCGCTGGACGTAGAAGGGGTCAGCATGTCCGCCTATCTGCTGACGCGGCGCGACCATCGTCTGTCGGATGATGCCGAGGCGCTTCTCGCAATGTTCGAAGAGGTGGCCGAGGAAGTGCCGTTCGTTGAGCGCGACGCTTTGACCGCCTGATCCTTTCCCCTTCCACATGTAGAGCGGCGCTCGCGAGCAGCCGCTCTTACTGCATACCTCCTCCACTGAGCCGCCTGGCTTGTCTGCGAGCTTCGATTTCTTCATGGCGACCCGCCTTCGGGTGGCGGCGTCGCCGGCTTTCTCCGTGTCTGCCGTCTCCAGAACTTCAGGTGGAGGAGGCGTGGCTACGCCAGGCAAGGCACCATGAAAATCTGGAGATCGATTATAGGAATGATGTCAATAATAATATGTATTTATATTAATAAAAGCATCTTATCTTGTGGCTTCGAAACCGTCTTGGTAGATTTGCCTCGCGGGGCACCGTCTCAAAGATAGCACCCAGATTCGGGTATTGGAATTAAATAAGTGCCTCCAATTTAGCATTGTTTTATTTGTCACGTATACGGGGTACGGCCATCGGATTTTCTGATGAAGAGGCCGTTGATTTTGTTTGACGTTGAATCGCCGATGGCGATGCATCAGCAAGTTGCGTCAGCGCGCGATTTGAAGCCGTAGATGGTGGTGAGGTAAGTATGAAGATTGCTTTGGTGGAAGACAACGGAGACCAGGCCGCGTTGGTCTACAAGATCGTCCAATCCACTTCACATGCGTGCGAGTGTTTTTCAAACGGGCTATCGCTAATCCGTGCATTAAGAGATCAATCCTTTGATCTATTCATACTGGACAAGAATCTTCCGGATTTAAGCGGCGATGAACTGGTGGTGTGGATTCGGCGGACTGTCGGGTTGAACGTACCGGTCATGTTCCTGACCTCGTGCCTGTCTGAAGACAGTCTGGTGGGGGCACTCAATGCCGGGGCCGACGATTACGTTTCAAAGCCCATTCGCTCCGCGGAATTGGCGGCCAGGATTGTGGCGCTGCTTCGACGCGCTTACCCGTCAGACCGCGCTGACGATCCTGTCATGCAGCTCGGACCTTACAGCCTGGACTCAATCACAAAGACGGCACGCTTGCGCGGTGTTGACGTTGGCCTGGCTCCCAAAGAGTTCGAGGTCGCGCTGTACTTGTTCGGCAATCTCGGACGACTGGTGCCGAGGGATGTCATCGAGAAGGCCGTGTGGGGGCGCGTCATTGGTCCAGATTCAAGAACGCTGGACACGCATGTCTCGCGCGTGCGGACCAAGATGCTCATCAAACCGGAGCACGGGTTCCGACTGGTGAATGTCTATTCCCACGGATTCCGCCTCACGCAGTTGAGTGCGGAAGAGGGGCAGATGCGCGACGGCCATTAGGTGCAAGCGCACGTGTGCGCGCCGCGAGAGCTAGAGGCCGGGCTCGTCAGTGTGCCTGCTCGCCCAACTGGCGGGTGACTTGGGCGATGAGCTGTTCCGCTCCGAGCCGAAGGTCCAGTGCAATGTCGGCGCCGCGCTGATTGACGACACGCACCAGGTACCTCGCGCGATCACTGTCCTGCAGGCTTGCGACATGCACGGTTTCGCAAAGGCGCAGCCAGCTACCGCGGTGCGTTGAGCAGGCGGCTTTGCGCTCAGCCAGAAAATCGTTGAGAGCGAGCTGAATGTCGGCGCGCGACACCATGACAGAAACCTTTTGATGGATGACGTTGAGCAGACCGTTCATTCGCCGAGCCAGATGCCAATCCTTGCGCCCAGTCCCGCCAGCATGATGACCGTCCCAAAGATCAGCATGAACCGCAGAATTTCTTTGCAAACGATCCCCGGGCAGTGCCGATTGATGAGTACGGAAGCGGCAATGGCCAAGAAGCCACCGAGCATCAATCCGAAAGCGAACGTGATTGTCTTCAAAGCACCGATCCGTGTGTTGCGAGGTCTGGGCGGATAGTAGGTCGACAAACTGGCCAGGAAAAAAATGACTGTTACGGCGCGATTTGCACGGTCGGGTGACTCAGCGCATTGGGATGTTTGGAGCCTTCACAGCAGAACCGTTTTTGCGGCGAGAGGGCGCGAACCCGTGCTGACTACGCGTCATGTGAGTGGTGGTTGGCACCGGTTGTTTGTCAAAACGATGCCGAGCAGTAGCGGCCGCGGGCCGGCTTTCAGAGCAAGTTCTGGCGGTGCTGTTGTCCTTCGCACACGCTGAGCGTTGCCTTACAGAAAAAGGCAGACACAGTTGTTTTTGGTCGTGCCGCAGCAGACGGCCGTTTGATCAATGCCTGCTTCACGGCGTTGCTGCGCCAGATACGGGAGGACGCAACCAGGCTGACACACCTCCAGTTACAACCGGGCTCTTGTTCTCGCTTTGAGGCGCTGGGATCCGGACACAGGAGTTTTTATTCCCCTGGCCACGCCGGGGCACGATGGTCAACAGATCGGGATTTAGCAACTCGCCTTTGACATCGTGTCCGACGTGCAAAACGCGGGCGGGCGGCGCATTTGTCCCCGCAACCATCGTATGCCTTTGATTGCAGCACTCACCCTGGTGAATCTCATCACCTGGACACGTGCGCTGCACGCACTGCATGCCTTGCTTTTCTGACCAACCTGCTCGCGCCAAGAAAAAGAGGGATCAGTATGAACAAGACTTACAAAAGCATCTGGAGTGAGGCGCTTGGCGCTTGGGTGGCTGTGTCGGAAGTGCAGTCTGCCCGGGGGAAGCGCAGCAAGGGCGGGCTGGCCAGAGGCGCTGCGGCGGTGCTGATTGGCCTGGTGTCGGGTGGGGCGCATGCGACGATATTCGCGCCTGTTAATACGAGTGCGACCAGCGGGGCAACGTGCCCTGGCGCTGGAACAACGGGCTCAGGTGCCGGACCAGATGGTGTCACCCCCACAATTGGTACCACTACTGATGGCAATGGCTATTACTCCTCAGTGACAGGCTGCGGGGCTAACGGCGGCGGCTATAACGGCGTTACCCTCTTTGGCTTCAATACGACAGCAACTGCAGCCGGGGCCACCGCATTTGGGTATGCGGCAAAGGCTGGGCAGAACGCTTCAGCTTTTGGCGAGGATGCAACTGCAACTGCTGTGGGAAGCGTCGCAATCGGTTTGAAAGCGAACGCGGGCGGCTCTCAAAATTCCGTTGCAGTTGGGCCGGTTGCCACGGCAACTGGGGTGAACGCCGTGGCACTGGGATGGAATGCTCAGGCAGCGACCGACCACAGCGTTGCACTGGGAGATGGCGCAGTAACGGCGGCGGCAGTGGCCACAGCCAGCGCGACGGTAGGAACACAAACATATAGTGGATTTGCTGGTGCGACCCCAGTCGGTGTGGTCAGCGTTGGCAGCGCGGGCAACGAGCGCCAAATCACCAATGTCGCTGCGGGTCGAATTTCCGCAACCAGCACGGACGCCATCAACGGAAGTCAGCTCTACATTGGCCTGAGCACAACGAACAGTTCGATCGCTTCGTTGTCCACATCCGCGTCAACTGGGATCAGCACGGCGCAAAGCGGGGTGACGTCGCTGAGCACGGCCCTGAGCACGACAAACAGCGCGGTGACGTCGCTGTCGACATCAGCCTCGACCGGCATCAGCACGGCGCAGAGTGGCGTGAACTCGTTGTCGACGGGCTTGAGCACCACGAATAGCAACGTCGCGTCGCTGAGCACGGGCCTGAGTACCACCAACAGCACGGTGACGTCGCTGTCGACCTCGGCTTCGACCGGCATCAGCACGGCGCAGAGCGGTGTGAACTCGCTGTCGACGGGCTTGAGCGCAACGAATAGCAATGTCGTGTCGCTGAGCACAGGCCTGAGCACCACCAACAGCACGGTGACGTCGCTGTCGACCTCGGCTTCGACGGGCATCAGCACGGCGCAGAGTGGCGTGAACTCGTTGTCGACCGGCCTGAGCACGACGAACAGTAATGTCACATCGCTGAGCACAGGTCTGAGCACGACCAACGTTGCGCTGGCGTCGCTGTCAACTTCGACATCGACGGGGATCAGTTCGCTGTCCACGAGCATTGCCAGTGCTGTGCTGTACGACGACAGCACGCACACGAAGGTGACGCTGGGCGGTGTTGGAGCCAGCGCACCGGTGACGCTGACGAACGTGGCGGCGGGCGCGGTGAACGCGACGAGCACCGACGCGGTTAACGGCAGTCAACTGGCGTCGCTGTCGACGTCAGCCTCGACCGGCATCAGCACGGCGCAGAGTGGCGTGAACTCGCTTTCCACCGGCTTGAGCACCACGAATAGCAATGTCGCGTCGCTGAGCACGGGCCTGAGCACGACCAATAGCACGGTGACGTCGCTGTCGACCTCGGCCTCGACCGGCATCAGCACCGCGCAAAGCGGCGTGAACTCGCTTTCCACTGGCTTGA
>NZ_CATZLL010000030.1:0-6424 GCF_958415495.1 Ralstonia flaminis
GTGAACAGGAAAGTCAATGAAATCAACGATCTACCAACACCACCTCCGCGCCAGTGCTAGCTTTTCGTACCGTCACTTATTGCACTGAAAACGAGGAGACCCCTAAAGAAACTTGCCGTGGGTCGGCCCAAAGATGAACTGCACATAGGCAAAGCGTGCCGTGCTGCTCTGGTCTGCAAGCGAGCACATTGCCTCCACAGGGGCCATGTCGGCGAGCGTGCCGGTTCTTACGATCACGCCTAGCCGCCAGCCTTCGGCGTACTCATATTTGCCTTCGTAAGCAGTTGTGCAGCCACTGACCATCGCCGCCAGTGCCAGCGCGCTGCACGCCCGCAAAACGTACCCGCCTTCAGTAATCACGGGATATCTGATTGACATTACGCGCTCCGCTTCAGCTCATCACCGACGATCAAGCTTGAAGACCGGGATCTGCACGCCTAGCCGCCCCGTCCGAAAGAAAGCTTGGTCTTCGCTGTGCCCCCTCTTTCTCGAGCGGATTTTCTCCCAGCGCAACTGGCGAGCTTCAACCAGCACGCGTCTCATTGCAATTGATGTTGCCCCTGCTGATGGGTAACTGCCGATCGACGGGCGAGTGTTCCAAGATCTATCATTGATGCCACGGGCCGAGTTTTTGTCGCCAAGCCAACGCGATTCGGTAGAGGCGGGCCCCGTTTTGGCGAACGGCTTCCGCCCACCCCGCGGCAACGTCGAGCCGCACCAAGTATTTCAACCGCTTTCCAAAAGGGAGAGGCTCATGAACAGGTTTTCTCGCTCCATCCTAGCACTGAGTTTTGCGCCCCTAGCCGCCTTTGGTGCGGCGAATCAACTCGAAGGTCTCGGTTCCAATTCCAGCGAACCCGCGCCGAAGGCAGGCCAGCCTGGAGATCCTCAAAAGGTGACGCGTACCATCAATGTGACTATGAGCGATGACATGCGTTTCCAACCGACCACGCTCACCGTCAAAGTGGGGGAGACTGTGCGCTTCGTTGTCGAGAACATTGGCAAAGTACACCATGAACTGGTGATCGGCACCGCTGCCGACTTAAAGGAGCATGCCGAGATGATGCGCAAGATGCCGGAGATGAGCCACCACACTATTGGAAAGCATCTCGCGCTCGAGCCTGGCCAACAAGGAGCACTCATTTGGCGATTCGATGAACCCGGCATGGTTGATTTTGCTTGCCTTGTACCAGGGCATTACGAAGCCGGAATGATCGGAAAGATTGTGGTCAAGTAGGGGAAAGCGACAACATTCGATACTCGTCAATCGAGGTCTCGCTCTCGTCAAGCTAAAATCGGCATGTCATCCCAAGAATGTGAACCACATGAAGCGGAGGTTGTAGCCGCGCGCCATCTTGCGGCGCTTCGCCTTTCCCATCGCGACCGATTATCCTGCCCTGTAAAGATTGCTCCGCTCAATAAAAATCGCGATGCCCTTTGCCTCAGGAATATCAGGAAAGATCGAGCCCATATCGATTGGTTGGCCACCTCCGATTGTTGGGGCCGTGAACATCCAGCCAATTTCCTTTTCCCCAATCCGGAAAGCAACTGTTTCACCAGTGTACACATGCACGTATCTGATGCGTGGAGTCAAAATAATTGTTCGGCTCGCATGTGCAATTGCGACTGGATGCCCAAACTGCGCTGGCGTCGTAGCGACGGATGTACACCCAGACGCGAAACCTAGCAGCAAGAGCATGAGGGCGCTTTGGAGGGCCCGCATGAGGTTCATGACGTGCTCCGCACAAATGCTGAGAATGCATCCATGCTGCTAAATTCTACGTTGTAGACGACGACAGCACCCTGTCGCTGCGATTACAGTTTTGTTAACAAGCACTGCGTTTGTCGCAATCCTGGCACCTTTTTTTCGTGGATGGCACGCG
The DNA here is from genome assembly GCF_958415495.1 of Ralstonia flaminis. Classification (NCBI taxonomy): domain Bacteria; kingdom Pseudomonadati; phylum Pseudomonadota; class Betaproteobacteria; order Burkholderiales; family Burkholderiaceae; genus Ralstonia; species Ralstonia flaminis. Next base: position 1,884 of record NZ_CATZLL010000030.1, read on the forward strand.
GAGATTGGCGGTGAATAGGTCGCTTTAACTCTGTCGAATCAGCATTGAAACGGTGCCGGAAAGTACATACACTGTCCCGATCGGACAGTGCCACGATAAAAATAGTGGATTTTGCATGACCGATTTAACAAGAACGCTCATTGAGCGATGGAAGCCTGACAGAGACGGAACTTTCCAGACGTGGTTTCTCTGGCCCGAGCGCCTCAAGAATTTCCGCTCCATCCGGCGTGGCATTAGTACGGTGGTCAACGAGATCCAGGCTGGGACATTTGGCAACGCCTATCGCGGATCCTCTCTCGAAACCGTGGTCTCCGCGATTGCCGAGCAGCGCCAAATCTTCAAGGGGGCGGACCACGCATTCCTCTGGAAACCCAAGTTGCGTATTCCGGACATCTACGAGAACGCAGATCATCAGCGAGCGTTCGCCAGACTGCTGCATACGTGCAATTGCTGCGATACCGAGCAAGAGGTAGTTCAAGCGATTCAGCAGTTGAACCGGCACGGCATCAAGGGGCTGGGCCCAGCCGTTGCCAACCTGCTGTATTTCATCCACCCAACTTTGGCGGTTCCCTTCAACACTGCGATCGTCAATGGATACAACGCGCTGACGGGCTCTCGTGTCAAGCTCGGCAAATGGGACCACTACTTGGCCATGCGCGAGGGCGTGCTGTCCCTGAATGGACGCTACCGCGACCTGCTGTCCAATGACCTGGGTGCGATTGCCGGACTGCTGTTCGATATCGGAATGGAGCGCTATCCAGCTCCGCCGCAAGAGGGTGGCGCTACCACGATTGCTGAGTGGGAGAAGGATCTGGCTAAGGCCCGCGAGGAAGCAGCCTCCTTCGCCAAGCAACTTCAAGCAGGCCGAACCGACGATGCCTCTCATACAGAGGTGCAAGGCTGGTTGCGCGATCTTGGCAAGGCATTGGGCTTCGCGGTCTGGGTGGCGACCAACGACCGCAGCCGCCCCTACAATGGCGGCGTGCTCAGCGAGGGCTGCCTGGCAACATTGCCGAATTCACTTTTGGTTTCAGGCGCTGACACCGTGCCTCTCATCGATGTCGTCTGGCTGAACGCTGTCTCGCTGGAAGTGGAAGCTGCCTTCGAGGTCGAACACACCACATCCATCTACTCGGGCATCGTACGACTGCTAGATCTGGCTTTGGGCACAGATCAAGCGACAAGGAAACACCTATTCCTGGTGGCTCCAGATGCCAGAGAGGCGGACGTGCGCGCCCAACTCGCACGTCCCGCTTTCCGCAGGGTTGCAGAACTAGGCATTCGCTATGTTCCCTATACCAGTCTCACCGAACACCGAGATAGCATTGCGCGTTTTGGCGTGGGGATCAAGCCGATCGAAGCTATCGCTCGAACGCTGTAGTCAGCGGCGAGAAACACGGCGAATTCCTAGCGGTGCGTGACACAAGGCACCCTGGAACCTGCGGCAGATCATGGGTTCCCAGAGCTTCGTCGCAAAGCGCGTCGACGTGGTTTCTTACTACGGCGGCCATGAATAGCGGCACGCGCGTCTGCGTGCCGTCTTACGCCATGTTTGCGGCGCAGGTACCAAGCGAAACCCACTAGGAGAACAATCCATGTGACGAAGACGAGAGCCATTGCCGCGAGTACATCGGCAGGCAGGTCGGCCACCGACATGTTCCTCATGACCGCTCCTGGTGAGCCAACCAGTGATTGCGTCGGTGTATCGCCAGATTTGTTGGCCACATACATGGTGAACCCATCGTTTTCACGGCCAACGTCTTCTATTCGTTCAGCTGTACGCTTGGAACACAGTGGATGTCCCATCCAAACCGATCAGTAATACGTTGTACGGCATACGTCGATTACCGTACGCCGGACCGTCCATGCCAGGCGCACCGATGGGCATGCTGGGGACCGCCAGCCCGATTGCCTTAGGGCGTTCCCGCAATAGGCGCTTGATCTCGCGCGCAGGCACATGGCCTTCCACGGCATAGCCCTGCACGGCTGCCGTATGGCACGAGGCGTAGCGATCGGGAATGCCTGTCTTGCGTCGAGCCTCGACGGTGTCTTCGACGTCGTGTGTGACTACATCGAATCCGTTGTCCCGCAGGTGGGACAACCAATCCTTGCAGCATCCACAACCCGGCGTCTTCCAAACTTGGAATGTAGGCTTTGGCTCAGACTTCTGCGCCAAAGCTATGGCAGGCAAGAGAGCCAGGCCGACCATCAGAGATCGCCTAGACGCGGATATAGACTGCGAGTTCAATGGCGTTGTCATGGAGCGTTGAATGGCTACACGAAAATGACGGAATTAGGTCCCAGGCGGAGAAAGCACCCCGAGCCACGCAACCAAAGCAAGTATCACGACGGCGAGGCTGGCCTCCGTGAGCAGGCTGCGGCGCAGTGTCATGACTGCGCCAGCGTGGTCGCCGCTGCGCATTGCGATTTCAAGTTGCGGACTCAACAGGTAACGGTTGGCTGCCGCCAGCCCGAGCATAAGCCCAAACAGTGCCAACTTGGCCAACAACAGGACGCCGTATGCCGAAGTGGCCAACCCGTCGATTGTTGGGCCCACGATCAACAGATAGTTGACGACGCCCGTTGCGAGCAGCGTGGCGACAATCAATGTCCCAAGACGGGCGAAGCCGTTGGACGTGTGGTTGAGGATTTCCACCGACTCCAATGAAGCCGCCTGCTGCGCCCGCGCAAGCAACACAAACGCTGTCAGCGATCCAACCCATGCACCCGCGGCTAACAAGTGGGCGATGTCGGCCGTGATGTGGACGTATCCACGCGAACCGTCGTGCATCGCGCCATGCCCTGCCCAGGCCACTGTTGCCAGCGCTACCGCCCCCAGAACAGCAAAGATATCAAAGTGCAGAGTTGGCATCCTACGCACACACATGACGATGATTAAACAAGCCGCCAGGGCTGCGATACGAACCAACCACCCAATGCCAACCGCAGTGCTACTCAGCATCATGCCGAAGACGTGGCTGCTCAACTCCGCGTATTCGGCGGCTCCGGTCATCGCTTTGGCCGTCACTACGATACTCCAGAGAGACAGCACAATACCGGAAGCTGCGGCGACGCCAATGGCGCAGACATACCGGCGCGCAATCGCTGAGCTCCGATGATCGGGGCGCAAGGCGTAAGCACCGAACAGCGAGACTCCAAACAGGATCGTCAGATCCACGTACAGCGCAAAGCGCAGGGCGATATTGAGCCAGTCGTCTGCCATAACTTTACTTCACCTTGAACGAGAAGTTTCCCGTCATCGGGTGCGTATCCGACGAGACAGCACGCCATTCGACCTTGTAGGTTCCCGTCATCAGCGGCTGTGCGGGCGTGATGACCATCGTCTTGGGGTCATCGTCGGCGGCGACCTTCGCGGCGACTTTCATGGCGTCGTGACTGGACATGCCAGGCATCTCCGTCATAACGAGATTAGCCCCCGAGAATTGCGTCGAGAGATTTTCCGAGAACTTAAGCTCGATCTTTGCCGGCGCGGCGACTTCCGCTTTGTCAGCAGGCGTCGAAGACAGCAGCTTAGGATGCGCGAATGCGGCCGTGCTGGCGAAAATGGCCGATGCCGCGACAGCGATGCTTGCGATGTAACGAGGGGTCAACATGTCAATACCTCCTGGTGGTGTAAATAGAGAATGGCTAGTACCAAACACGCAGGCCTGCCACAAATCGGGTCTCACCGCTTCGGCCGCCATCTGCCCGAATCATGTTGGCGGTGTTGCCAAAAGTCTGATACCGCTCGACGCCGATGTAAGGCGCGAATTGCCGACTGAACTCGTAACGCAAACGCAATCCGACGCTAGCGCTGGACAGGCCGCTGCCGATCTCCAAAGCCGGATCATTCTTTCCGTAGAGGTTCGCCTCCACGCGCGGTTGTAGGATAAGGCGCTGAGTCAGCAGCAACTCATACTCCGTGGACAACCGCAGGGCGGTACGACCACTGTTACCAACGTATGCAGTGGCCTGGATGTTGAACCAGTATGGCGCCAGACCTTGCACACCGAAAGCCGCCCAGTTCCGCGCTGGACGCCCCGAGCCAACGTCATTGCGAATCCCAAGCTGGGTGTCCCAGAACGTCGTGATCGCATGCCCCCATAGCAACTCGGTACGCGCCTCCTCGAGTCGACCTTTTTTCACATCGCCTTCCGCCTTCAGCACGACCTTGTCGTAAGTGCTTCCGTACCACGCTTGCGCTTCGTAAGAAGCGGCGTTGGAGTTGGGGCCGCGTACCCACTCCAGGCGATCAATCAAGAACGATCCAAAATTGTGCTCATCGGCCATCATGAGCTGGCGGGTATTGCCCAGCGCGAACTTTCCGACACCCAACTGATATCCACCCGAGTATGCATTCGGATCCCGCGCATCAGGAGGCGGTGAGCCGCCTTGCATTTGCATCGAACCATGATCCATACCCTGCATTGAGCCCTGATCCATACCCTGCATTGAGCCCTGGTCCATACCCTGCATTGAGCCCTGGTCCATACCCTGCATTGAGCCCTGGTCCATACCCTGCATCGAGCCATGGTCCATAC
>NZ_CATZLL010000031.1:0-6107 GCF_958415495.1 Ralstonia flaminis
TCGGCGCTGCGGTTGGCAGCATGGTGGGGCAAGGCGTTGGAATTGCCATTGGCGCGCAGGACAAATTCAGCTGGAGCCAGGTCGGCCGGACAGCGTTGAGTGCTGGTGTGACTGCTGGCATTGGTGGCGGGCTCGCGGACTTGGCTCGGACCAGCACTGGGATGACTCAAACAGTGCTTTCAAGCGCAGCAGCGCGTGTCGGCGTTGCCAGTGCGATGACACAAGGCATCGGTGTGGCGACGGGCCTGCAGTCGAGCTTCAACTGGAGGGGCGTGGCGGCGGCGGCCGCAGGCGGCCAGGTGGGTGCTGAACTGGGTGGTGCGCTTAACGGCAAGTTGGGTAGCGGGTTTGCCGGTAGCGTTGCGCAAGGGTCGATCACTGGTTTTGCCGGAGGCATGACTACGGCGGCGCTGCAAGGTGGCCGTATTGCCGCTGTGCAAGTGGCAACCGATGCGTTTGGCAATGCGCTGGGTGGTAGTTTGGTCGACCAAATGGGCAGCGCACGCAGCTCACAGGAAGACGTGTTGGGCCAGAAAATTGCCGAGCTGCAGCGTTCGCCTATCTGGAATGCACCGGGGATCGATTCCACTCCATCCTCATCGAGCTTTGACAGCGACGCGGCGTACAACCAACTGGTGGCAGCCTTCAGTGCGCCACAGAATGGCACCGGCAGGGCGCCTGGCGTGCTGCTGGCCGCCAATGGTGTGACAGAGCCCGGGCAGCCAGTGGCAGTGTCCGATGCCGTTGGAGGTTTGGTGCGTGCCGCTAGTCTTGATGGCCATGCTGCACGGGTCGCGGAACTGCAGGCGATGGCTGGACGGGCGCTGAGCGCTGGAGAGGGTGATTATGTCGATGCAAATGGGGTGCTTAACGTACTGATCACAGGGACAGTGGAACCGCAGACCCTGCCTATGGGTAGTACCGCGTGGGATCCGTCAATGAAGTCGATTGTTCCCGACTCGCAAGTGGTGGCCAGGGGTGTAACGGAAAATGGGCGTGGTTGGGAGCGCTGGGACAGTGGTGCAACGGCTTATGCGGTGCCGAATCCAGTTCTTGATGTTCAGGAGCTTCCACCGTTGTCGAGAGCGGATGTGGGGGCAACCTTTGTTCCGACGAAAACAGAAGGTGGATTCTGGCGAGGCTTGACGGGAGATTACCGAAGCGTCATGGAGGGGCCTGCGCCACTGTCGGAAAAAATCGGTTCTGGCATGCGCGCCGTTGGGGGAGCCGTGGCGCACCCCTTTGTTGAGCTTGGAAATCAGTATCGCGACATTTGGAGCTTGGCAACGGGCTCACCGGATTCGTTGCGCAGCGATCTTCGGCAGAATATGGTGCAGGGCGATTATCTGGGGGCGACGCTCACTCAAGTCGGCGTGCTGGCGGGAGTCGCACCGTTGGCTGCAGGAGCGGCAGGGCGTATGTTTGCAACCGGGGTTGCTGCTGAGGGAGCCAACGCCAATATCGTCTATCGAGCACTAACCTCTGCTGACGGGGAGGCTCTTGCGGCAGGCCGAGATATTGTTGCCAAGGCTCCAAGTGGCACGTGGACGGCGGCAGAGCACGTTGCTAATGCCGGTCCTGGCGCTGGAGGGGCTGCGGCTAATAGTCCTTGGGTTTCGACGACAAAGGTTCTCGATGTAGCTCGTGCATATGAAGGCGGGAATGGGATAATTGCCGTCGACTTGAATAAGGTTGGTTCGCTCCAAGCGGAAGTGTGGAGGAGTGCTCCCAGGGTTAATGGTGTTGATGGCTTGGCCTACCACCGTTCTATTTGGGCGCAAGAGGTGACGATTTATCAGACGATTCCAAAAGAGGCGATCAAGGGGTTCGTGAAATGATCACGGTAGTAGAACAAGACCAAGAGCAATTGAGATCGTTGGTCGGCAGGCTGATCCTCTCGCTGCAGGCTGGCGAGATGGATCAGTTGGCGTGGGAAGAGCTGACATCTCTCTCAAGAGCACTGACCTTGAGGCTGAGGGCTTCGCCGCTTGTGCCAAAATCTCTTCTTAAGGAATTGCGCTTTGCAATTAAAGCAATGCGTGCGGAGGCGGTTCGTCATAAAGATCATCAGCGCTTGCTGAAGATGGCAGATGAGCTGGAGCTGACGTTTGATCTAATTCTCGTTGGGGAGGCGCACGGGGACCGAGTTCCCGGTGTCCCTCGCATCATCTAAGTTGAACGAGAGTGATATGGGATATGAGCAACATGTGGCATCGTTGAAAGTGCCAAATCAGATCTTAGTTACTGGCTTTGAGGCATGTGATAGTGCTGCGCATATGATCGAATGGCTTGGGAGGGGAAAGGACTTCCGTACTTTCGTGATTCATGACATTGAGGGGGAGTTATATGCGCAAGACAGGGCCTCCCAACTTCTCGCTGTGCACTGCAAGATGCCTCCGGTTCTTGAAACCAAAGTTCGGCAGGGGGCGACCGGAGAGGGTATTGTTACCGGTCTATTGGTAACGTTCCCTGTTACCCTGAAGGTATCCAGCGGTGATGGTCAGAGATGGGTTCTTGATGTAATGCACGGGTATCGAGCTAGCGATCTCGACGTGGCTGAGAAGTTTCAATTGCGTATGGATTTCACTGTAGAGGGGAGCCAACTGGAGAGTTAGCCGAGCCAGAGATATCCGCCCTACCCGCAACGCCCGCCAGATGGCGGGCGTTGTTATTTGCGCTTATTGATCGGTCGGTCAGCGTGAGGCGAGTTGGTCAGAATAGCCGTTCCGCCACCTCGCGCCGAGCGTTCTCATCGAGGTGCATTTGCCGAATTCCGAGCATCGCCCGGCGAATCCAGGCGTCGGTCGATTCGCGTAATTCCTTGGGTTGGCCGTCGTTGGTCGTGTTGGTGGAATTGGGCAATTGCTGGCCGTGCTCAGTCATTGAAGATTTCCCTTGAAAGGTCACACACACTACGCACGTAGCGAAGCGCGTGCAAAGCCCCATCAACCCCGCGCCAGCATTGGCGTTGTGGCGCTAGCGGCGTGCCTTGCCGCTGGCGTAGCTGGAAGCGCCGGTTGGGCGTAATCCCTTGCGGGGCAAGGCTTCACGGATGCTAGCAAACGCTAGCACGCCATGCTGGAAGCGAGCCTAGAGTGAGCCGGCAGCTTCCGATTGCACGTCACTCTCCCACGACGTGTTCCCCATCGAGATCGAAGCGCACGAGCTGGCGCCGGCCGTCTGGATAACGCTTCTCGACGAGCCCAGCGGGCGTGGTCGCTGTCGTGCAATAGATGGGATTACCCCGGGCCAGATGTCCACGCGCAGCGGCGCCATCGTCATGCGCAAGGGTTGCCAGGAACGCCTCCAGTTCAGCGGGCGTCATGTCATCGAATGGGGTCAGAGGCTGCATGGCGGGGAACACAAAGGCAACTTAAAAGGAACAGAAAGGGAACACGCTGGGCGGTCTGGCGCGCGGCAGGAACAGAAAAAGAACGCCTGCGGAACTGTTTAGGAACATGGTGCGCGTGTCGTGTGGCCTGCTCCAGGCTAGCAGGCCCGCAGACACCCTGGAAAGCGGTCGAAATACGCCCTTGGAGAGCCCGGACTGGTCCATCAAAGCCCTCGTTCTGGCTGCAATCTGCGGCGGTTCGGCGGTCCTAAAAAGCCTACACACCATACGCACCTCGTGCGAGGAGCTGTAAACCCGCGCCAGCGCTTGGTCTGCGGGAAATTGATGCGTTGCTCGGGGTGAAATCTGTCATACGTTAGGGTCCGCGAACCCGCATGGCAGCTAGGTTTGCACATGGCATGGCGTATGACTTGCTTGCTGCCGATTGCACGTCAGGGCTGTGTTGCTGCGTGTTCCGAAGAACGAAAAGAAACGGGTACGCGGATGCAGCCTGCGCAGTCCATGCAGGGGTAGGGCTTTTATATCTAAAGAAAAAACGCTCCCCCAACCCCCTAGCCGCGGCTGGGGGTGAGATGGGCACAACCCTTAGCTGCTAAGGGTGTCAGGCGGCGCTGCGCTCGACCTTGCGTTTGAGCTGGCCGCGCTCGATGAAGGCATCGATCAACTGCAATACCTGACGCTTCTCGGCTGGATCGAGCTTCTCGATGGCCAGCAATCTGCGGCGCAGGCGGCTGTCGCCATCCTGCTTGACCAGGCGGCGCTTGCCGCTGCGGCCGAACAGTTCATCGATGGAGACGCCCAGGGCGGTGGCGATGGCGGGCAGCAGGTTGGCCGGCGGGGCGGCCTGCGGGCTCTCGTAGTAGGCAACCATGCGCTGGGAGATCCCCAACTCGGCGGCGAGTTCGACCTGGGTGAAGCCGGCGGCCTTATAGTGACGCACAGAACGGCACGAGCAGTGCGCCTGGCGTGTTGCTAGCAGCCAATGCGCTGCGGGACCCTGGTCAGCCGGTGGTGATGTCAGATGCGGGTGGGGGCGGTGCCGCCGAGCCTATAGATATTGGCACGCTGTCGACTTTGGTTGTGACTCCCAAGGGCTCACATGCGGAATTTGAGATTCCTCCTGATGTGGTGGGCTATGGGACAGCGTATGGCGGCGGTGCTACGCGGCAAAGCTACGTCGATGCGACGTCGCTGAGCGGCGAATCATGGTTCGCTGATCCAATTGGGCGAAACTACGCTCAAGCATCGGGGCAGATGTTCGCCGGTGCAGTAGGCAGTGGGTCTTCCTCATGGGACGCATTAACTCAGCAGAAAGACGCTACTGTTGCGGTAACGGGTACCTACAACCGGTTTGACGACATTGCTCAGGCCTTCCGAGCGTCACCAGGTTCCGCTAGCGATTGGTTGATTGGTGTCGCACATGCTATGCAATACGAGCGGCCGGTTACGGCGCAGCCGGTGCGGATGAACCCGGGGGCGGTGGCGTTGAATGGTGCGCTGGAAAGTCCGTTCGCGGGTATGGCGGTGGGGCTTACCTACGCATTAGGTGGTTCGCATACCGATGCGGTGTACGCGTCGCAACTGGGTAATTCGCTGGATGGGCTTGCGGCGGCACGGGCGGGATACCAATTGCCGAAGGCGTCGCAAATGGGTGGTTTGGCTTCCGGTCGGAGAGGGGCTGCTCCACCCGTGGGACAGACCTATAGTGGCAATCCGCTTGAGCTAGACTTCGTTGGGCCGCCAAGGCCGCTGAGTACGCGGCAGGTCGACATGCTAACGTCGTATCCAGACGCACACTCTTTACAGCGCCACGGTGGTTCGGTCACGGATGGGCAACTTATGATTCGTGCACTTACAGGCGTGGCGCCCGATAATTCGGTGAAATTAACCAAGAGCGGGCAACCTATCCTTCCCCCAATGTCTTCTGCTTTCCACTCTGACCAGCTACTTGGATACGCTGATCAGTACGTACGAAGCAATGGCGCGTTAGCAAATGCTATACAGAATCATCCTGGCGAAGCGTTTGTGACGGTGACGCCAGCCGACGTGGGTGATATGGGGTTGAATCTGGGGAGAGGTTACGTCCGCCTGTACAGCCTGATCTGCAAGGAGCACCACAACTCATCGATAACTTGAGGAGTGTGCAAGGCACCTATTATTTCAATGCAACAACGGGGCAGTGGGAAACTGTGACACTGTTCCCGGCTCGATGAGAGGCTGATATGGCTTACCCAACCCTGAAAAACTTGCTGCTGTCGGTGCTTTCAATAGACGTTGGTTTGTCTGAGAGCGCTGAAGCTGTTGCCATCGAGCGTTTCCTGCAGGATCAGACTGTATTCGAAAGGCTCAGGGGTGAATTGCTGTCCTTCGAGGCGAGTGGTGAGTCGTGGATGGAGTTGTTAGACAACGAACACTATTGCGTTTACCCAACTGACTCCGAGGAGGAGGCCAAACAGTTCGTAATGGATAAATTTGGTAAGCGATTGCTCGGGTAGCCTTAGGCTTCACCACCAAAACTCTTTCAACCCGCAACGCCCGCCGACCGGTGGGCGTTGTTGTTTGTGCTCGTTAGCGGATTGATTTGAGCCAGGTAGAGAGGGTCAAAAGATCCGCTTCGCCACCTCCCGGCGCACGTCCTCGCTCTCGTGCATTTGGGCTGCTGCCGGTTCAGTGGACACCGACCTAAGCTTCTCGAGCTTGCTCAAACTGTATCGGACTGACGTAGCCGAGCGTCGAATGCCTGCGCGTCGGATTG
>NZ_CATZLL010000032.1:0-5590 GCF_958415495.1 Ralstonia flaminis
GAGCTGGGGTGTTTTATGGGAGAGCCTGGCGATGACCTACTTTCACACGGGAATCCGCACTATCATCGGCGCGGAGTCGTTTCACGGTCCTGTTCGGGATGGGAAGGGGTGGTACCGACTCGCTATGGTCACCAGGCTATAACTTGTCGCGTCGCTGACTCCGAGGTCAACGCCGCCAATATGGGAATGTAGTTTAGGTTGTGTATGTGTATCAGGCACAAGGCAGACCCAGCCGGAAACATACCGGTTATAGGATCAAGCCGCACGGGCAATTAGTACTGGTTAGCTGAACGCATTACTGCGCTTCCACACCCAGCCTATCAACGTCCTGGTCTCGAACGACCCTTCAGGGAGATCAAGTCTCCAGGGAATCCTCATCTTCAGGCAAGTTTCCCGCTTAGATGCTTTCAGCGGTTATCTCTTCCGTACATAGCTACCCTGCGATGCCTCTGGCGAGACAACAGGTACACCAGCGGTACGTCCACTCCGGTCCTCTCGTACTAGGAGCAGCCCCCGTCAAGATTCCAACGCCCACGGCAGATAGGGACCAAACTGTCTCACGACGTTTTAAACCCAGCTCACGTACCTCTTTAAATGGCGAACAGCCATACCCTTGGGACCGGCTACAGCCCCAGGATGAGATGAGCCGACATCGAGGTGCCAAACACCGCCGTCGATATGAACTCTTGGGCGGTATCAGCCTGTTATCCCCAGAGTACCTTTTATCCGTTGAGCGATGGCCCTTCCATACAGAACCACCGGATCACTATGTCCTGCTTTCGCACCTGCTCGACTTGTCGGTCTCGCAGTTAAGCACGCTTTTGCCATTGCACTTTAGGTACGATGTCCGACCGTACCAAGCGTACCTTCGAACTCCTCCGTTACACTTTGGGAGGAGACCGCCCCAGTCAAACTGCCTACCATGCACTGTCCCCGACCCGGATTCACGGGCCAAGGTTAGAACCTCAAACAAACCAGGGTGGTATTTCAAGGTCGGCTCCACCGAAACTAGCGTCCCGGTTTCAAAGCCTCCCACCTATCCTACACAGATCGGTTCAAAGTCCAATGCAAAGCTACAGTAAAGGTTCATGGGGTCTTTCCGTCTAGCCGCGGGGAGATTGCATCATCACAAACACTTCAACTTCGCTGAGTCTCGGGAGGAGACAGTGTGGCCATCGTTACGCCATTCGTGCAGGTCGGAACTTACCCGACAAGGAATTTCGCTACCTTAGGACCGTTATAGTTACGGCCGCCGTTTACCGGGACTTCAATCAAGAGCTTGCACCCCATCATTTAATCTTCCGGCACCGGGCAGGCGTCACACCCTATACGTCCACTTTCGTGTTTGCAGAGTGCTGTGTTTTTATTAAACAGTCGCAGCCACCATTTTATTGCAACCCCTTCGTCCTTCTGGCGCGAGCCAGTCAAACTACAAGGGCGTACCTTATCCCGAAGTTACGGTACCAATTTGCCGAGTTCCTTCTCCCGAGTTCTCTCAAGCGCCTTAGAATACTCATCTCGCCCACCTGTGTCGGTTTGCGGTACGGTCTCGTATGACTGAAGCTTAGAGGCTTTTCTTGGAACCACTTCCAATTGCTTCGCGACCTAAAGTCGCTCGCCCCACACCCTTGAATCACGCACCCGGATTTGCCTAAGTGCCATCTCCAATGCAGGGACCGGGACATCCAACACCCGGACAACCTTCCGCGATCCGTCCCCCCATCGCATCATACGACGGTGCAGGAATATTAACCTGCTTCCCATCAGCTACGCATCTCTGCCTCGCCTTAGGGGCCGACTCACCCTACGCCGATGAACGTTGCGTAGGAAACCTTGGGCTTACGGCGAGGGGGCCTTTCACCCCCTTTATCGCTACTCATGTCAGCATTCGCACTTCTGATACCTCCAGCATCCTTTACAAGACACCTTCACAGGCTTACAGAACGCTCTCCTACCATGCACTTACGTGCATCCGCAGCTTCGGTATATTGCTTAGCCCCGTTACATCTTCCGCGCAGGACGACTCGATCAGTGAGCTATTACGCTTTCTTTAAAGGGTGGCTGCTTCTAAGCCAACCTCCTGACTGTTTTAGCCTTCCCACTTCGTTTCCCACTTAGCAATATTTAGGGACCTTAGCTGGCGGTCTGGGTTGTTTCCCTCTTGACACCGGACGTTAGCACCCGATGTCTGTCTCCCGTGATTGCACTCTTCGGTATTCGGAGTTTGCTATGGCGGGGTAATCAGCAATAGACCCCCCAACCATGACAGTGCTCTACCCCCGAAGGTGAGACACGAGGCACTACCTAAATAGTTTTCGGAGAGAACCAGCTATTTCCAAGTTTGTTTAGCCTTTCACCCCTATCCACAGCTCATCCCCTAACTTTTCAACGTTAGTGGGTTCGGTCCTCCAGTACGTGTTACCGCACCTTCAACCTGGCCATGGATAGATCACTTGGTTTCGGGTCTACACCCAGCGACTGAACGCCCTATTCGGACTCGCTTTCGCTACGCCTTCCCTAATCGGTTAAGCTTGCCACTGAATGTAAGTCGCTGACCCATTATACAAAAGGTACGCCGTCACCCGTTTCCAGGCTCCGACTGTTTGTATGCATGCGGTTTCAGGATCTATTTCACTCCCCTCCCGGGGTTCTTTTCGCCTTTCCCTCACGGTACTGGTTCACTATCGGTCGATTACGAGTATTTAGCCTTGGAGGATGGTCCCCCCATCTTCAGACAGGATTTCACGTGTCCCGCCCTACTTGTCGTACACCTAGTTCCACAATACTGCTTTCGCATACGGGGCTATCACCCGCTATGGCCGGACTTTCCATTCCGTTCTGCTAGCAATACTGCTAAAGAGTACAAGGCTGATCCCATTTCGCTCGCCACTACTTTGGGAATCTCGGTTGATTTCTGTTCCTACAGCTACTTAGATGTTTCAGTTCGCTGCGTTCGCTTCTGTTACCTATGTATTCAGTAACAGATGACCCATACGGGCCGGGTTTCCCCATTCGGACATCTGCGGATCAAAGCTTGTTTGCCAGCTCCCCGCAGCTTTTCGCAGGCTACTACGTCCTTCATCGCCTGTAATCGCCAAGGCATCCACCACATGCACTTATTCGCTTGACCCTATAACGAGTATGTCTCGATATAGGCTGAGTTCTCGCGTTGTGCCGTATTCCAAGACAATCTTTCGATTGCTCTGGTAATACTGGTTGATACAATCACAACCCAGTGTCGCGTTACTACCGAGCATCTCATCAATGCTCCGCGACACCTTTACTACATTCCATATTGTTAAAGAACAGCCGAACTTTTACGCTCGTCTTGGCTAGGCCAAACGCAAACACCATCGACATCACTTCGTCGATGCTTGCGTTTGGCAACCAAAAGGTTTTGGTGGAGGATGACGGGATCGAACCGACGACCCCCTGCTTGCAAAGCAGGTGCTCTCCCAGCTGAGCTAATCCCCCAGTCACGGCAGACAACATCTTCCACCGTCCGTAACTTGGTGGGTCTGGTAGGACTTGAACCTACGACCCCCGCCTTATCAAGACGGTGCTCTAACCACCTGAGCTACAGACCCTTGGCTGTAACATCAAACAAACCGATAAGTGTGGACGCCTAACGTCGGATGCACGCTCTTAAAGGAGGTGATCCAGCCGCACCTTCCGATACGGCTACCTTGTTACGACTTCACCCCAGTCATGAACCCTGCCGTGGTAATCGCCCCCCTTGCGGTTAGGCTAACTACTTCTGGCAAAACCCACTCCCATGGTGTGACGGGCGGTGTGTACAAGACCCGGGAACGTATTCACCGCGGCATGCTGATCCGCGATTACTAGCGATTCCAGCTTCACGTAGTCGAGTTGCAGACTACGATCCGGACTACGATGCATTTTCTGGGATTAGCTCCACCTCGCGGCTTGGCAACCCTCTGTATGCACCATTGTATGACGTGTGAAGCCCTACCCATAAGGGCCATGAGGACTTGACGTCATCCCCACCTTCCTCCGGTTTGTCACCGGCAGTCTCTCTAGAGTGCCCTTTCGTAGCAACTAGAGACAAGGGTTGCGCTCGTTGCGGGACTTAACCCAACATCTCACGACACGAGCTGACGACAGCCATGCAGCACCTGTGTCCACTTTCTCTTTCGAGCACCTAATGCATCTCTGCTTCGTTAGTGGCATGTCAAGGGTAGGTAAGGTTTTTCGCGTTGCATCGAATTAATCCACATCATCCACCGCTTGTGCGGGTCCCCGTCAATTCCTTTGAGTTTTAATCTTGCGACCGTACTCCCCAGGCGGTCAACTTCACGCGTTAGCTACGTTACTAAGGAAATGAATCCCCAACAACTAGTTGACATCGTTTAGGGCGTGGACTACCAGGGTATCTAATCCTGTTTGCTCCCCACGCTTTCGTGCATGAGCGTCAGTGTTATCCCAGGGGGCTGCCTTCGCCATCGGTATTCCTCCACATCTCTACGCATTTCACTGCTACACGTGGAATTCTACCCCCCTCTGACACACTCTAGCCGTGCAGTCACCAATGCAATTCCCAGGTTAAGCCCGGGGATTTCACATCGGTCTTGCACAACCGCCTGCGCACGCTTTACGCCCAGTAATTCCGATTAACGCTTGGACCCTACGTATTACCGCGGCTGCTGGCACGTAGTTAGCCGGTCCTTATTCTTCCGGTACCGTCATCCACACCTAATATTAGTAAGTGCGATTTCTTTCCGGACAAAAGTGCTTTACAACCCGAAGGCCTTCTTCACACACGCGGCATTGCTGGATCAGGGTTGCCCCCATTGTCCAAAATTCCCCACTGCTGCCTCCCGTAGGAGTCTGGGCCGTGTCTCAGTCCCAGTGTGGCTGATCGTCCTCTCAGACCAGCTACTGATCGTCGCCTTGGTGGGCCTTTACCCCACCAACTAGCTAATCAGACATCGGCCGCTCCTATAGCATGAGGCCTT
Organism: Ralstonia flaminis; assembly: GCF_958415495.1. Taxonomy (NCBI): domain Bacteria; kingdom Pseudomonadati; phylum Pseudomonadota; class Betaproteobacteria; order Burkholderiales; family Burkholderiaceae; genus Ralstonia; species Ralstonia flaminis. The sequence continues at coordinate 4,977 of NZ_CATZLL010000032.1, forward strand.
GCGGTCCCCCACTTTCACCCTCAGGTCGTATGCGGTATTAGCTAATCTTTCGACTAGTTATCCCCCACTACAGGGCACGTTCCGATGTATTACTCACCCGTTCGCCACTCGCCATCAATCTAGCAAGCTAGATCATGCTGCCGTTCGACTTGCATGTGTAAGGCATGCCGCCAGCGTTCAATCTGAGCCAGGATCAAACTCTTCAGTTCAATCTGCTGTTTTCGCTCTTTACGAGCGGTCGCTCACTCTCAGAATCTGACTTGAACTTTCGTTCAAACCTTACTTCTGTGCGAGCACTTCATTACTTGTAAGCTAGCGAATAAATTCGCCGCATCCAGTATTAAGCGCCCACACTTATCGGCTGTTTGTTTGTTAAAGAACTTCGCGATCAACTTTGTTTATCGCGTCGCTGCGTTTGCTGCAGCAGAGAAACGAGATTATGCAGAGCTTTTTCGTCGCTGTCAACAACTTGCTGAAGAATTTTTATCGTTCAACGCGCTGCTAACTCACTACCGCGACACCCACCCGATCAACACCACCAATCGGCCGGAAACCCGCACCACATCTACTTCTCCACCGCCTCGACACCACCGCCTCAACCTGCGTTTCGGCGC
>NZ_CATZLL010000033.1:0-4739 GCF_958415495.1 Ralstonia flaminis
TCGTAGCCGGCCGAGACCGACGCGAACATCTGGCGCCCGTTGCGCTTGCCGGTGGCGAAGTCGCTGGCGTCCGTCACCCAGCGGCGCGAGTCGAAGCTGAGCGTGCCGAAGCCCGCCACGCCGTCCACGAACAGCGACGGCTGCGGACGGTAGCTGCCGTACAGCGCCAGGCTGTAGCTGTCACCCGTGCTCTTGGTGCCGGCGTTGCCGATGTCGGTGGAATCACGCCCATAACCGAAGCCCGCGCCCACCGAGAGCTGATCCGACACGCGGTAGTCCGCACCCGCGGTCACACCGCCTGTGGTGAAGCGAAAGCCCGAACGCTGCGTGCCAGCGTTGGCGAAGCCGAAGTCCAGCGTGCCGGCGCTCCAGAACGCGAGGCGCGGGTCGGTGCTGTCCGCACCGGTGCCTGCGGCATCGGCGCCCGGCAGGTCGGGGCCGGTGTCGGCGTTGGACTTGTCTGCGCTGGCATCCTTTGTTGCGTCGGGATTGCGCTTGCCGCGCGTGAGCGAGCGGCCCGGGCCGTCACCGCGCAGGCAGGCGTCACGCGCGGCGATGCCGACCACGTCCTGGCAGCGCGCCTGCGCATCGGCCGCGCGCATCCCCGGCAGGGCCACCGTCAGGCCGTTGTCCGAGGGCGCATGGCCGGAGCCGTGCAGCGCTTCGAGGCGGCGGTTGTAGTTGTCGATCTGCGTGGTCGCAAAGCGACGTGCCGCCTGGATCTGCGCGTTGATGAGGCCCGCCACATCCGGATCGGCCGACGGATCCTTGCGCGCCGTCACGCTCACCTGCACCGTGGCCGGCATGGACGTGGCGTACGCGTTGGACAGCGTGTACGTCAGCACCACCGGGCCGCTGTACGTGCTCGACGGCGTGAAGTTCAGCACGTAGGTCGATGCCGCCGCCGCTGGGGCCTTCACACCGGCCGGCGCTTGCACCGCCTTCTGCACGATGCTGGCCGTGCCCGCGTTGGACGGCACCACTGACAACAGCGTCGCGCCGGTGAACGGCCCACCCGTGGCGCCTTCGGTCAGGTCCACGCTCATTGGCTGGCCAGACGATGTGGCAGCCTGCTTCTGCGCCACCGCAATCGGCACCCCGTTGACGTTGACCGTCACCGGAATCGGCGCCGACGTGCCCGCCGTGTTGATCAGCGCGTAGGTGAAGTTGACCGCGCCCGAGGTGGTCAGCGCTGGGGTGTAGACGATGTCCAGTCCGTTGATCACGGCCGTACCGCTGGCCGGCGGGCTGACGATGGCGATCGACGAGAACGGCCCGCCCGTCGCATTGGCCGTTGCGTGCACCGTGACCGGTGCGTTGGATAGCGTCGTCGTGGTGATCGCCGGTGCGGTGCCGATCACCTGGCCCACCACGAGGGTGTAGCTGCGCGTGCCGAAGTACGGTGCGCCGGTGCCGGTGCTGCTGTCGGTGGCCCGTACGGTGAAGGTGCTGGAGCCCAGCGCGGTGGGCGTGCCCGAGACCACGCCGGTGCTGGCGTTCAGGCTCAGGCCCGCCGGCAGCGTGCCGCTGGACACCGCGTACGTGTATGGCGCGGTGCCGCCCGTGGCGCTGAAGGTCTGGCTGTAGGCCGTGGTGACCTGGGCGGCCGTCACGGCGGCGGGGCTGACCGTCACCGTCGGCGCGCCGATGCTAACGCTATAGGCACGGCTGGCGGTGAAGCTGTTGGCGTCGGTGGCGGTGACGGTGAAGTTGAACGTACCGCCCGCCGTGGGCGTGCCGGAGAGCACACCGGACGAGCTCAGCGTCAGGCCGGTCGGCAACGCCCCAGCAGTGACGGCGTAGGTGTACGGCGCGGTGCCGTTGCTGGCGTTCACGGTCTGGCTGTACGCCGTCGCAATCGCCGGGTTGGGCAGCGTGGCCGGCGACACCGCAATGGTGGGCGCAGACACCGTGAGCGTATAGGTGCCTGTCACAACGTACGGGCCGCTGCCGGAGCTGCTGTCGGTGGCCGTTACGCTGAAGTTGACCGTGCCTGCCGTGGTGGGTGTGCCCGACAGCGTGGCCGTACCGGTATTCCAGCTCAGGCCCGTGGGCAAGCTGCCACTGTTGACCACGAAGGTGTAGGTGTACGGACCCGTGCCGCCACTCGCACTGAAGTTGCGGCTGTAGGCCGTGCCTGCCACGCCGTTGAGTGCGCCGGAGGCCGGCGTGATCGCCATCGTGGGAGATGCCACCGTCAGCGTGTAGGCGCGCCCGGCTGCGTACGGTGCGCCGGTACCGGTACTGCTGTCGGTACTCGTCACCGTAAAGTTGAAATTGCCGCCAGCGGTCGGCGTGCCCGACAGCACACCGGCCGACGACAGCGTCATGCCTGCAGGCAATGTCCCCGCCGTGACCGCATACGTGTACGGTGCCGTGCCACCGCTGGTCGACACGCTCTGCGAGTAAGCCGTGCTCACCGTGGCACCGGGCACCGTGCTTGGGCTCACGGTGAGGGTGGCGGCACCGACGGTCAGGCTGAGGCTGCGCGTGCCGGTGTAGCTGTTGGCGTCGGTCGCCGTGATGGTCAAGTTGAAGGTGCCGCCGGCCGTGGGGGTGCCGGAGAGGGTGCCCGTGCTGCTGTTCAGGCTCAGGCCCGCAGGCAGCGTACCGGCTGTGACCGTGTAGGTGTACGGCGCAGTACCGCCGCTGGCCGATGCCATCTGGCTATAGGCCACACCCACCGTGCCTGCAGGCAACGACGACGGCGACACGATGATGGTAGGCGCAGCCGCGGTCAGCGTATACGTGCCGGACGCGGTGTAGGGCCCTGTGCCCGTCGAGCTATCCGTGGCGGTGATCGTGAAGTTGACCGTGCCAGCGGCCGTGGGCGTACCGGCCAGCGTGCCGGTGGCCGTGTTGAACACAATGCCGGTCGGCAGCGTGCCGGAATTGGTACTGATGCTGTAGTGGTAAGGCGCGGTGCCACCGGCCATGGAGAACGTCTGGTTGAAAGCCTGGCTAAGCGTAGCGTTCAGGCTGCCCGAGGATGGTGTGAGCGTCAGCGTGGGCGCATTCAGCGTAATCGAATACGCCTGGCTGCCAGAGAAGCCGTTGCTGTCGGTAGCCCTGAGCGTGAAATTGAACGTACCACCCGCCGTCGGCGTGCCGGACAGCGTACCGGTTGAACTGAGTGTCAAGCCTACAGGCAGGGCGCCCGCCGTGACGGCATACGTGTACGGCCCGTTGCCGCCACTGGCGCTCACGGCCTGGCTGTACGCCGTCGCAATCGCCGGGCTGGGCAGCGTGGCGGGCGCCACCGCAATGGTGGGCACGGACACCGTCAGTGCGTACGTGCCGGTCACCGCGTACGGGCCGCTGCCGGAGCTGCTGTCGGTGGCCGTTACGCTGAAGTTGACCGTGCCTGCCGTGGTGGGTGTGCCCGACAGCGTGGCCGTACCGGCATTCCAGCTCAGGCCCGTGGGCAAGCTGCCACTGTTGACCACGAAGGTGTAGGTGTACGGACTCGTGCCGCCACTCGCACTGAAGTTGCGGCTGTAGGCCGTGCCTGCCACGCCGTTGAGGGCGCCGGAGGCCGGCGTGATCGTCAGCGTGGGCGACGCAACGCTCAGCGTATAGGCGCGGCTGCCGGTGTATGGCGAACCCGTGCCGGCGCTGCTATCCGTGGCTGTAACGGTGAAGTTGAAGGTGCCGCCCGCCGTTGGCGTACCGGACAGCACGCCCCCCGTGGTCAAGGCCATGCCTGCCGGCAGCGAGCCCGACGTGATGACATAACCGTAGGGCGCCGTACCGCCGCTGGCCGTGATGGTCTGGCTATAGGCCGTGGCAATGGTGGCCCCGGGCAGCGTGGTCGGGCTCACCGCAATGGTAGGAACACTGACCGTCAGGCTGTACGCGCGCGCGCCGGTATAGCTGTTGGCATCGGTGGCCGTGATGGTGAAGTTGAACGTGCCGCCCGCCGTGGGCGTGCCCGACAAGCTGCCGCCGCTGGAGAGCGTCAGCCCCGCGGGCAACGCGCCGCTCGTCACCGCATAGGTGTACGGCGCGGTGCCACCACTGGCCGAGACCGTCTGGCTGTAGGCCGCGCCGACCGTCGCTGCGCTCAGCGTGATGGGCGACACGCTGATGGTGGGAGCCGCGGTGGTCAGCGTGTACGTACCTGAGGTGGTGTACGGCCCCGTACCTGTGGAGCTGTCCGTACCGGTAATGGTGAAGTTGACGGTGCCCGTGCTGGTGGGCGTACCTGATAGCACGCCAGTGGTGCTGTTGAACGACACTCCCGCGGGCAGCGTGCCGGAGTTGACGCTGAGGCTGTAGTGGTAGGGCGCCGTACCGCCGCTGGTGCTGAACGTCTGGCTGTAAGCGACCCCAGCCGAGGCGCTGAGGCTGCCCGATGCCGGCGTGATCGACAACGTGGGCGCATTCACCGCAAACGAATACGCTCGACTCCCCGTGTACGGGCCTGCACCGCCGGAGCTGTCGGTAGCCGTTACCGTGAAATTGAATGCCCCACCTGCGGTGGGCGTGCCCGAGAGCACGCCACCCGAGCTCAGCGTCATGCCCGAAGGCAGCGAACCTGACGTGACTGCGTACGTGTACGACGCCGTACCGCCGCTGGCCGACACGGTCTGACTATAGGACGTGGCCACCGTTGCCATGGGCAGCGAAACAGGCGACACGCTGATCGTGGGCGCATTGATGGTCAGCGTGAGTGGGCCGCTGGTGGCCGAGAACGGACCGGTGCCGGTGCTGCTGTCGGTGGCGGTCACGGTGAAGTT
>NZ_CATZLL010000034.1:0-4071 GCF_958415495.1 Ralstonia flaminis
ACACGCTGCAGAGCATCGCGCGCAGCGCATACGGCGACTCGGCACTGTGGTTCCGCATTGCAGAAGCGAACGGCCTGAGCTCGGACCGAGACCTGCGCGTTGGCCAGACGCTGAACATCCCGAACAAGGCCGCCGGCGTCCATAACGACGGCAGCGTGTTCAAGCCGTACGACCCGAGCAAGGTGGTGGGGGATACGACGCCGAACCTGCCGATGCCGAGTGATGGTGGGGGCGGATGTGGTGTCGTTGGATCGATTATCACGATGGTGGTGGTAATCGTGGTCGCCTACTTCACTCAGCAGTACTACCTGGTGAACTACGGAACAGTAGCTGCCGGAGGAGGGGCAGCTGTGGCCGGGGGCGGAACCGTTGTTGCGGGAAGTGCCGCTGCTGGATCGGCCGTGACCTATACCGCTGGATCGATGGCTATTGCTGGAGCGATCGGTGGCGTTGCTGGGGCGGCTGCAGGCCAACTGGCTGGTATGGCCATGGGGATGCAGAACGGATTCGATTGGCGTGCGGTAGCTCTGGGCGGGCTCGGCGGGGCGATAGCCGGTGGGCTGAGTTCAGTGAACTTTGTCGGCAATGGCATTGGAAATGCTGCTGTTCGTGGGGTGCTGACCAGCGCAGTGACGCAGGGTATCGGGGTCGCTACTGGTCTACAGCAGAGCTTCAACTGGAAGAGCGTTGCAGCTGCGGGGATCGGTGCGGCGGCTGGTGCAGCAACGGGTCAGGCGCTTGGCAACCGGTTGGGAACAGACGATCTAGGCCAGTTCGCTAAGGGGGTGCTTTCGTCGCTCGCGGCGGGGACGACCACGGCGGTGGCGCGTGGTGGCCGAGTGGATGTAGCAACGATTGCAACCGATGCGTTTGGTAATGCGCTGGTGAGTAGTTTGGCTGGCCAGTCGAGCAGCACCAGCAGTTCGCAAGAGGACGTACTGGGTCAGAAGATTGCCGAGCTGCAACGTTCGCCTATCTGGAATGATCCCGTTGCGCCGAGCACAGATGTGCTTGGTGACAAGATCGCTGAATTGCAGCGCTCGCCGGTCTGGAGCGACGCGCCCTACACGCGGCCAGATGCGCTGATGCCATCCATTGTGCCCACACCGCAAGTGGTGGCCAGAGGTGTGACAGCAGACGGGCGAGCCTTCGAGCGCTGGGACAGTGGTACAACGGCTTACGCGGTGCCTAGCCCTGTGCTCGGTGGCCAGGAGCTGCCGCCGTTGTCTAAGGATCAGTTGACGACATCCGCTTTGGGCTCGTCAGTAACTGGCAGTACCTTCGGGGATCGGTTGCTTGGTGGTGCGGTGGGAGGAGGCCAAGCAAGTTTCGGGCTCGTGAACGGTATGGTCCGAATGGCTGGTAATACTGTGTTGCAGATCGGGGACATCCTGACGTTTGGCTTGAACCATGACTCTCCGATTATTCAGCAGGCTTGGGTGGAGCAAGGCGCACTTGCTGCAGGGGTTGTCAGATTGGCAACTGAGCCACGAGCTGTTGTGAGTGAAGCAATAGAGTCTGTCGCTAACAATTATCGGCAGGCCCAGGCGCTGGATGATAAAGGGGATGCCTACGGTGCGGCGGTTATCCGCGCACGACAGACCGGGGAGATTGCAGGTGCAGTGCTGGGTGGAGCGCAGGCGGCAGGGGATTTGGCTCGTCTAGGTGGCGTAGCATGGCGGACATCTGGTCTGCCGGATTGGAACGTCAAGTTCGCAGACTATGTGCCCAACACGCTGTATTCGAATCCTTTGGAGCTGCTGAAATTTGAGCCGGTTGTACCGAATATTAGTCGGGTTGATCTTGGTGAATTTCTTGGGCGCGGGGGTAACAAGGATGTCTATGCCTATGGAGACAATCAAGCTGTTGGGGTGTTGAGAACTGGTAAGAATCCGCAGACGATTTCTGCCGAAATCGACATGCTGGGCAAGTTGAGTGATGCAGGTATCCCCACGGTAAATCCGCGGGCCGTAAGCGTTGACGGCGCTCCAGGTATGCTGATGGACCGTTTTGCTCAGGGATCGAAGGAAGTGGTCAGGCTAGTGGAGAGTAAGATGACTACGGTGGGAGAATCGGCCTTGCTAAATCAGAAGAGCGTTGCAGATCTTCAAGCTATTCGAGGCACAATGGTGAGTAAGCAGATACAGATCAACGATCTGCAGTTCCTGATTAGCCGTGAAGGGCGTGTTGTGGTGTCTGATCCGCTTGGTGTCAATTTCAATACTGCACCTTCTAGAAATAATCTTCGAATGATCGATTTGTTGATGCGAGCAGCTCAGAAGAATGGAGCAAATTAATGGGTAAGGAATTTTCGTCGTCAATGGTGCCGTCGGCTGCCTCTGAGTTACTCCGTAGCTTTATCGGAAAGAAGGTCGCACGGCTCGTCCGATATAGCTGGTGGCCCGCCAATGAAGTTGGATCTGAGTGCGGTATTGAGGATAAAAAAGCGTTTTCACGAACAGCAGGGCCTTTGGCGGTTTACTTTGAAGGAGGGGGTGCCCTCGGGGTCGCAAGTGATCCGGCGCTTAACAGCATCATTGTTTGGGATGAAGGGAAAAGAGGGGCCGGTTATGGCGCGCCCCCATTGGATACAGACAACGAGTTGTTCGCTATCTACGAATCTGGACCATTTTCAGACATCTACTGGCGGCAGTTTGTCGGACTTGCTTTAAGTGAGTTTGTGATACTGAAAAGAGTAATTATGAACCCCAAAGAAGAGTCGCGTCCTAGTGAGGTTGGGTTGCGCTTTGGATTCGATGGCGGTGCAAGCTTCATTGCTTCACACGGATTGCTTGATAATTCTGACGATTTCGTTGTTCTGGAAGCTAACGAAGCCGACGAGATTAAGTTGTTCGAGTTTTCAATGAGCTAGGAGGCGGAATTTTTCGCGCATGATCTCGGTTCGGCTGTTCGGGGTGTCTATTGCTTCTGCTGGTGATTAATGTGAGAAACGAGCAATACTGCAACAAGGCGGCTGTGCATGACGCTATTCGAATGGGAAATTTTCTTTATGCTCCGAACCACCACTCTCGCAATCCTATGCACCACTCTCTTCGGCTGCGCCACCTCCGGCCGAATCGGTGAACTCCCGACAATTGCTGCCGGTGCGCCGTCGTCATCGCTGGTGCTGATCCGCACAGGCAACCTGATCGGTGCGACCAACAGCTACTACGTCGCACTCGACGGCAAGGACGTGTTCAGCATTCGCTCGGGTGAGCACACCCAGTTCCCAATCCCGTCCGGCGAGCATACGGTCTCTGTGAAATGCTTTGGCGGCTGGTCACCTACGTGGAAGGAAGACGGCAAGCAGTTTGTCGCTGTGGAGGGGCAGCCGACCTACTTCGAGATCAGCCCCAACCTGAGCTGCGCAAAGATCACGCCGATGCCTGCTGAGACTGCAAAAACACAATTGGCAGCCACGAAGTTCGTCAACCCGGCCAACGTGTCGAACAAGTAGTTGATTGACTGGGGCTTTCCCGCGGGACGGGAGCCTCCAGTTGCCAAACTACTTTCATGAGAAAGGACCGCGGGGTGGGCCACCACGCTGCACTGTTCCTCAATAGCGCCCCTTAGGGGGCACTCGGCTGCTTAGTTCTGCCTATGTTGCGCCTCTGCTGACCCGCGGAGGTGCACAGATTCTTGTCGCGCAGTTGGTGGTACGTCATCAAGCGGCGGACGATGTGGATGCCGCCGGCAGCATCGGCCAGCAAGGCCACGCCATCACCTACGACAAGAACGGCAACCGCGTCACCGACACGCACTGGGGCAACAAGGTCTCGACCGCGGGTGGCCAGAGCATCATCACCGGCTATACGGAAGCGGGCGAAGCCATCTACAGCACGACGCCCACGACGTTCGTGCGCTCAGACGGCTACACCACCGAGACGTATGCCTACGACAACCTGGACCGCTTGAACAGCGTGGTGCGCGATGGCGTGCAGATCGACCACCGCTCGTACGACGGCGCAGGCCGTGTCACGCGCACCGGCTCGGGCAACCTGCCCACCGGCTACGCCGCCAAGCTCAACGAAGGCGTGCCGCAAGACCAGACCAACGGCCTGGAAGTGCGCT
>NZ_CATZLL010000035.1:0-2403 GCF_958415495.1 Ralstonia flaminis
GTAAGCACCCGGTGAACCCGTCTTGAAGGGGACCCGCGTAGCAAGGAGCATCGTGTCCATCTAGTTCTAGGTGGACACGTGGACACTATCGAAGAGAGCGCGCCAATACGGCGCCGACGTCGGCATAGCGCCGAGTTCAAGGCCAAGGCAGTGCAGGAGTGCATGCAGCCGGGTGTTTCGATCGCGGCGATAGCCCTGCACCATCGCCTCAATGCGAATCTGCTGCGGCGCTGGGTCGCCGAGCAGGAAGCAAAGAATGGCGCGCCTGAGGACCGCGAGTTGATGAGGGTGCCGCAAGGCGAGTTCATCCCGTTGCGGATCGGCGAGCCGACCACTGCCGTGCCGGACATCCAGATCGAAGTCCGCCGTGGCGCGACGACGATCAGTCTTCGCTGGCCGGGATCGGCCGCAGCGCAGTGCGCCCAGTGGCTGCAAGGGTGGTTGCGTTGATTCGGGTGGACGCGATCTGGTTGGCCGTGGAGCCGCTGGACATGCGCGCCGGTACCGAAACGATCCTCGCGCGGGTCGTCAAGGTGTTCGGCGCGGCACGCCCCCACCACGCCTACCTGTTTGCCAATAAGAGTTCGACGCGCATGAAGGTGCTGGTCTACGACGGCTTCGGCATCTGGCTGGCCGCGCGGCGCCTCAACAAGGGGCGCTTCATCTGGACGAACGGCGACCAGGCGATCGCCACGGCGCTCAATCCCGAGCAATTGCGTGCGCTGGTGACGGGGCTGCCTTGGCAGACGCTCACCCACGACCACGCGATCACGGTCGTGTAATACCCCCAAAGCCGTAAACTGGCTTCCTTCCAGAGGACTTGGGGTTCTGGCAGACTCGCCGCATGAACCTACCCACCAACCTCGATGCCCTGAGCCCGGACGAACTGCGCACACTGGCTGCGCAGTTGATGGCCCAGGTCGGCGAGAAGGACCGGGAGTTGCGGTACCGGCAAGCCAAGATCGACCAGCTCACACACGAGCTGGCCATCCACAAGCGCTGGAAGTTCGGCAAGCGCAGCGAGCAACTGACATCTGAACAGGCGAGTCTGCTGGACGAAGCCATTGACGCAGACCTCGAGGCGATTGAGACCGAACTGGAAGCGCTCCTGCCGTCGTCCAAATCTGAAGCCAAGAGCAAGCCCAAGCGCCAGGCATTGCCGCCGCAGTTGCCGCGCACCGACATCCACCACGAGCCGGACGCAGAGACCTGCACCTGTGGGTGTGCGCTCAAGCGCATTGGCGAAGACATCAGCGAGAAGCTGGACTACACGCCGGGCACGTTCACCGTGGAGCGTCACATCCGCGGCAAATGGGTGTGCGATCAGTGTGAGACGCTGGTGCAGACGCCGGTGCCACCCCACGTCATCGACAAAGGCATCCCGACGGCCGGACTGCTGGCACATACGCTGGTGTCCAAGTTCGGCGACCACCTTCCCCTGTATCGGCAGGAGCGCATCTATGCGCGCGCCGGTCTGGCCATCCCGCAATCGACACTGGGCGCGTGGGTGGGCATCTGTGGCGTGCGTCTGCAACCGCTGGTGGACGCCCTGCAAGAAGAGGTTCTGAGCCACGGTGTTCTGCACGCCGACGAAACGCCAGTGCAGATGCTCGCGCCCGGCAATGGCAAGACGCACCGCGCCTACCTGTGGGCCTATGCGCCGAGCGAGTTCGAGAAGATGCGCGCGGTGATTTACCAGTTTGCGCCCAGCCGCAGCGGCGAGCACGCTCGCGCGTTCCTGGGGCAGTGGCAAGGCAAGCTGGTATGTGATGACTTCGCCGGCTACAAGGCCAGCTTCGACGGTGGCGTCACTGAGATCGGTTGCATGGCCCATTCGCGGCGCAAGTTCTTTGAACTGCACGACAAGCACAAGAGCGAATTGGCGGGCCAGGCACTGCGCTACATGGTGAGCTTGTACGAGATCGAGGCGCAAGTGCGGGATGCTGAGCCAGACCAGCGCCTGGCAGCGCGGCAACAAAGGGCTGGCCCGATTCTAGAGCGGCTGCACGCCTGGCTCGAGGAACAGCGACGCCGCGTCCCAGACGGCTCGGCGATCGCGCGGGCCATTGACTACAGCCTCAAGCGGTGGCCGGCTCTCGTGCGTTACCTCGACGACCCGACGGTGCCCATCGACAACAACCACGTCGAGCGACAGATCCGGCCGGTTGCCCTGGGTCGCTCCAATTGGTTGTTTGCAGGCTCACTGCGCGCCGGTCAACGCGCGGCTGCCGTCATGAGCCTGATCCAATCGGCCAAGCTCAACGGGCACGATCCCTACGCCTATCTGAAAGACGTCCTCACGCGACTGCCGACCCACAAGGCGGCCGACATCGCCGAACTGCTCCCGCATCGCTGGACGCCCAGCGCCACCTAGCTGGCAAGACGGGTTCACCGGGTGCTTAC
>NZ_CATZLL010000036.1:0-2376 GCF_958415495.1 Ralstonia flaminis
GGAGCGCATCGACCTGCTTTACACGCTGGACGTTCATAAGCACCTGGCAGACATCCCCGATCTCATCTTGCGCCGCTACGCGCGCCGACTTGTCTCCAGGCCGCCCTCAGCCGGAGCCAAGATCAAAGAGCCAGCGCGCACCGTGGAGGTCGCATGCTTTCTTCGGTATTGCCTGTTCACCACCACAGACCAGTTGATCCTTATGGTGCAGCGCCGGATCGCCGATCTGTGGCGTCAGGCTGCCGCCGATGTCCCCGCTACCGTCAATTGGGCCGCAATGTACAAAACGCTGCTCGGCGAACTTGTTGCCTTGAGCGCGCAAGGTGCGGTGCCAGATGCTGAGTTGCGTGCCCGTCTTGAAGCCTTGATCACCGAAACCCAGAAACGCAAACCACCGAGCAGGGCCTCCCTGGTCCGCGAGGGATTGATTGATGGAATTCGCCCCGTGCGGTCGTTGCTCGTCGCCATTGCAAAGCTGCCCTGGCAGGCCACCGGCGAGCATCCTGCCATCGAGTACCTTGCCAAGCTGCAAGCTTTATATCTCAAAGGATCCAGAAAGCTGCCAGTTGAAGTGGTGGCACCAAGTCTGGGAATGATCTGGCAGGTTTCGATCTCCAGCCCAGACCGGGAACGGGCGTTTCAGGCGTTGGAGGTGGCCACCCTGTTTGCCCTGCGCCGCGCGGTGCGCAATGGCTCGGTCTGGATTGAGCACAGCCTGAGCTTTCGGGGTCGTGCGCGCTTGTTCTTCACGGACGAGCGTTGGCAGGCAGAGTCCAAGAAACACTATGCCCGTCTATCGTTACCCAGCAAGGCTGCCACTTTCTTGAAGCCTTTGCTGGCCAGAGTAACTGCCGGTGTCGATGCGGTGGCCGCTGCAGCCCGCAGTGGCGTACTGCGCGTGGATGATGAACTCCATTTGTCGCCATTGCCCGCAGAGGACGAAGACCCAGAAGTGACCAAGCTGCGCGCGGCTTTGGATCACCGCATCGGTGAGGTTCAATTGCCGGAAGTGATTCTGGCCGTTGACGCCCAGGTGCGCTTTAGCTGGATCATGCTCGGACGTGAGCCGCGCTCTACCGACGAGCTGCTGATGGTCTATGCCGGCATCATGGCCCACGGCACCAGTCTGACTGCGGTCGAATGCGCGCGCATGATTCCGCAATTGTCTGCCACCAGCATTCGCCAGGCCATGCGCTGGGCGCGGGACGAACGGCGTCTGAGCCAGGCCTGCCAGGCTGTGCTGGAATTCATGCAGCGACACCCGATTGCCGCCACCTGGGGGCGGTCCGATTTGGCATCTTCTGACATGATGAGCATGGAGACCACCAAACGGGTGTGGCAAGCCCGGCTTGATCCTCGGCGCAACACACCTTCCATTGGAATCTACTCCCATGTAAAAGACCGGTGGGGCATCTTCCATGCGCAGCCCTTTGTGCTCAATGAGCGCCAGGCGGGCGTGGCCATTGAAGGTGTCATCCGCCAAGAAAAGCTGGAGACCAGCCAGCTTGCTGTGGATACCCATGGCTACACCGACTTTGCCATGTCACATGCCCGTTTGCTTGGTTTTGATCTTTGCCCGCGGTTGAAGGAACTCAAACAGCGCCACCTCTTTGTGCCACGCGGCACCAAAGTGCCCGCAGAAATCGCTGCGGTGTGCGAAGCCAATGTCGACGTCGCTTTGATCGAAAAGCATTGGGATAGTCTGGTGCACCTGGCAGCCTCGGTCATGAGCGGACATGCCAGTGCGGTGGCAGCTCTTGCGCGGTTCGGTTCTGCCGCCCAGGGCGATCCAATCTATGAGGCTGGCGTGCAATTGGGGCGGTTGCTGCGTACGGCGTTTTTGGCTGACTACTTTGTCAAGGACGCTTTCAGGAACGAGTTGCGCCGGGTGCTCAATCGGGGCGAGGCTGTTAACGCCCTCAAGCGCGCCATTTATACCGGCCGGATCAGCCCGGCGCAGGCCAAACGTGTCGATGAAATGCAGGCTGTGGCCGATGCGTTGAGCCTGATGGCCAACATCGTGATGGCGTGGAATACCTCACAGATGCAGGCGGTCCTGGATCGCTGGTCGAACCGCCGCCAGGTCATTCCACCGGAACTGATCGGGAAGATTGCGCCCACCAGGCTGGAGAGCATCAACTTGCGGGGTGTGTTTCGCTTCCCGGTTGACCGCTATGCTGACCAAATCCTGCCTTCGCGGCCAAATGCATCGATAACTGGCACCAATGGATGAAACCGACCACGGTTTGACGCCACGAATCGCAGATTTGAAAGTGAACAGGAAAGTCAATGAAATCAACGATCTACCAACACCACCTCCGCGCCAGTGCTAGCTTTTCGTACCGTCACTTATTGCACTGAAAACGAGGAGACCCC
>NZ_CATZLL010000037.1:0-1841 GCF_958415495.1 Ralstonia flaminis
CTCGCCGATCGTGCGCAAATTGTCGTTCTGCGATTTGCGTAACCGATGCCCGCACCCTCATCCACGCCGCCCACACCAGCCCCACCGCCCGTCAAGCTCCAGCAACCAACCTTCAAGTTCCCCTTCCGCAAAAAAGCCACTACCGGTGGCGCCCCCGAAGAAATCACCGACGAACACGAGTTCCTCACGCTACTCAGGAATGAGCCGTCGGGCGGCTACGGGGTCAGCAATAAGGGCATGTGGCACGGTGGCATCCACATCAGTGAGACCGGGGCAGGACAGAAACTGGACCTGGAACACGGTGTGCGCTGCTTGGCTGATGGTGAGGTGATTGCCTATCGACTGGACCGGCACTACCCCGTCAGTCAAGTGCAGGCATCCAATGACGACCCCGTCATTGATTCGCCATACAGCACCAGTTTCGTGCTCGTGCGCCACGTCATGGAGTTCCCCAAGGACAGTCGGCTGACCTTCTTCAGCTTGTACATGCACTTGCGGTCGTTCTCGGAATACCCGGAAAGCGGCCCTTGGCCAGCGTACTGGCCGACCTGTTTCGAAGTCACGCAATACGCCAATGACCCGGTCGCCAATGGGTCAGGCGGTCAAGTCGCGCCGTCCTCACATGTTGGCCTGCGCGTGCGGGCCGGTGCCACCTCAAACAGCCAACCCGTCGCGATCTTGCCGCAAGGTGCGCAAGTCCGTATCGGCAAGCGTGAGCAGAAGTGGGGCCAAATCGTAGAAGCCAATGGCGTCACGCCCTATCCGGCCAAGGCGGGTGATTGGGTGGATCCTGCCGCAGTTATCGGTAAATGGGTCTATCTTGGCAAGAACAACGTGGGGCAGCTTGAAGCCCGCGAGGTCTTGTCGGAGGACGCGTTTGATCAGGTGGTCGTATTGCCGAACCCGCGTCCGATCAATGCGGGCGACCTGATCGGCCACCTCGGGCTTTATGAGTCGCTCACCGCGCCGGGCGCGAACCGGATAGTGCACATTGAAGTGTTCTGCGGGGATGACATTAAGCCCTTCCTCGCGCAAGGGCGGGAGTGGATTCGAGATCACTCGTTCAGACCCAAAGACTGGGAGCAACTCGGGTTACCCAGCGAGCCCACGATCCTGCGGGTTGGCAAGGGCACGAAACTGTACAGGGAGCCGTTTCAGGAGGGCCAGGATGCCCCGCGTACCGACGTTACGCTGATCGAGACCTTTGCCCATCTGACCAAGTCCCCAGAAAACCGCCACACCGAAACCGCATCGGGCGTTGATGGCCAAAAACGGAATTGGTGGAAGGTTCGCGGCGCAAATATGCTGCACCAAGACATTAGCGGGTGGGTGCGCGAGCAACTCTTTCCAGGTGGCCGGGTGACGCGCGAGTTCGCGCAATCGTGGATCGACTTCGAGACGTTCGAGGGTGAGCACGACGCCACGCATACGCTATTTGCGACCACCCAGACGTATATCGACTACGCCATGCAAGCGGCAGTCTCTGAGCCTGCGGCGCTGCCCAATCTCAGCCCGCTGATGGCAGGCGTCTATCGTGCCGTCTACCCAACCGGGGATGGCTGCCGAGCCGCTGACGACCTCTGCGCAGTCTACGACGACCCGTGGCGGGCGTTCAGTCTGTCACGGCTCATCATCAAGCACGAGAGCGAATGGGCCAACCCGGACAAGTGGAAGCAACTGACCGGCGCCATCGAGGAGAAAACCGGCCCGAAAGCCCAGCATAACGCCGAGCAGCAGCGGATTGAGAGGCTTATGTGGTGGGAGGCGGTGAAGGCCAACCTGCCCAGCCTGCCGGACTCGGATGTATTTCATATTCATCCGGGGGCGTTGGTGGGGAATTT
>NZ_CATZLL010000038.1:0-1609 GCF_958415495.1 Ralstonia flaminis
TTGTCCAGCCGAGGTTGAAGTGTCGCCCTCCCAGCCACATTCAAATGTCGGCACGGGCGTGCACTTTGTGCGGGGTTCGGTTCTTCTTGGGGGTGATCGGTAAGGCAGTGGTGCTGGTGGCCGGCACGCTGCTGGGCGGGCATGGACCGACCTGCTGGATGGCGCGCTCCAGGTCCAACCGGTTAATCAGGCGCTGCCGCTTGGTCTGTGGCGCAGGGCGTTTGGGCCGCGGTGGCTCACCGACGAGCGTGCGCGATGGCCCGGCCCAACGACGATCATCCCGCTGAGCTTGTAATTGCGCGGCCACCGCCAACGCGTGGCCGAGCCGCTTGTGCTCGACGATCGCGCCCTGGTCGACCTCAGCGAGGCGATCATAGGTGGTGTAGGGCAGGGAGATGCCGTCCGCCCACAGCTCGATGCGCCCATCCGGATATTCTGCCACCTCGATGTAGCGATGCACCAGTTTGCGGTGTTCCGGGCAGTCCGCCAGCAGGTACATCACTTTGGCGTACTGCAGGGTCAGGCTCGCCGACACCTTGCGCCATTCGCGCCAACAGAAGATCCGTTCCAGGTCCTCATCGCCACGCACCGGCCGGTGCGCATCGAAGTCGCTGCGTGGCTCCTTGGCAAAGCGCGCGTTGAAGTCCGCCATAAACGTCGGCACAAACGCGTTGGCGGTCGCCATGGAGTGAATCCCGCGCAGGCGCAGCTCCTTGACCAGACGGTCCTGCAACACCCCGTTCATGCGCTCCACGCGGCCCTTGGCCTGGCTCGTGTTGGCACACAGGCTGTCGATGTTCAGCTCGAACAGGGCGCGCCCGAACTGCGTGTAGCCACGGCCCTCGGCGTTGTCGCGGGCGTTGACCCGGAAGGTGCTGGCCTTGTCGCTGTAGAACGCCTGCGGCTTGCCGTGGCGCTCCAGGTAGGCCCGCGTGGCCGTGAAATACGCCTGCGTCGATTCGGTCGGCACGAACAACAGTTGCATCAACCGGCTGGTGGCGTCATCGACGTACACCAGCAGCGTGCAGGCCGGTGCGCGGTCCTCGAACCAGGCGTGGTCACTGCCATCGATCTGTACCAGCTCGCCCAGGCACGCGCGCCGGTTCCGCGGCTGGTGCACCTTGGGCGGGCGCAGCTTGCGCGGCACCCAGAAACCCGCGTCGACCATGATCCGCCGCACCGTCTCCTTGGCCAGGTCGATGCCGTGCCGCTCGCGCAGCTTCTCGGCGGCCAGGGTCGGACCGAAGTCCGCATAACTGTCACGGATGAGCCCGCGCACGCGCGATTCCAGGCCGGGCGGCAGTTGGTTGTTGCCCGGTTGCCCTTGATGTCTATTCTGCAGACCCGCTGCACCTTGCGCCTGATAGCGTCGCAACAACCGCAGCGCTTGGCGGGCGCTTACGCCTAACCTGGCGGCTGCAATCCCAGTCTTGAGATGCCCATCCGCGAGCGCCTGGAGGGTCTTGAGTCGATCGAGTTGCCGCATCGTCAAGGTAACCGTGTCAGGACGCATGGCGAACTCCCGGTTGGCAGGAGCTGGCTAGACTACGCCCAGTCACTCGGACATTTGAACTTGGCTATAACCGGACATTACAACTTAGCCCTGACA
>NZ_CATZLL010000039.1:0-1239 GCF_958415495.1 Ralstonia flaminis
TGGGCTGCTGCCGGTTCAGTGGACACCGACCTAAGCTTCTCGAGCTTGCTCAAACTGTATCGGACTGACGTAGCCGAGCGTCGAATGCCTGCGCGTCGGATTGTAGAAGCGCTCGATGTAGTCGAACACGTCTGACCTAGCTTGCTCGCGACTGCGGTAAACACGACGCGCCGTTCGCTCGGTCTTCAGGCTGCTAAAGAAGCTTTCCATCGCCGAGTTGTCCCAGACCTCGCCGGCGCGGCTCATGCTACAGGTGATGCCCTGTTCCTTGAGCAACTGCTGGAAGTGCTCACTGGTGTATTGGCTGCCCTGGTCCGAGTGATGGAGCAACTGCACCGGTCGCCCACGTCGCCACACGGCCATCATCAGCGCATCGGCCACCAACTGCGAGGTCATGCTCGATTGCATTGACCAGCCCACCGCCCGGCGCGAGTACAGGTCCAGCACCACCGCCACGTACAGCCAGCCCTCAGCCGTCCAGATGTAGGTGAAGTCCGCCACCCACTTCTGGTTCGGTGCGTCAGCCTGGAATTGGCGGTCCAGCACGTTGGCCGCAATGGCGCAGCGCTCGCCATGGTCCTTGGGCAAGCCTCGCCGCCTGGGCCTGGCACGCAGGGCCTGCGCCCGCATCAATCGCTCGATACGGTGCAGGCCGCAACGCTCACCCAGCGCCAGCACGTCGTGCCAGACTCGGCGGGCACCGTAGGTGCGGTCACTGCCAACGAAGCTTTGCCGTACCTTCGCCGCCAGCGCTTCGTCTTCCAGGCTGCGACGGCTCCTGGGCCTCACCAGCCACGCATAGAAGCCACTTCGCGAGACACCGAGCGCCTCGCACATCAGCTTGACCGGCCAGGCCACCCGGTGCTTCGCCACGAACTCGAACTTCACAGTGAGTCCTTGGCGAAGTAGGCCGCGGCTTTTTTCAGAATGTCGCGCTCCTGCTTGAGCTTCGCCACTTCCTTCTTCAGTCGCTCGATTTCAGCCTGCTCAGGCTTCATCACCCCCTTGCCTGGGAATGCCTCCTGAGGGTCTTGTGCCGCCTCCCGCACCCACTTGCGTAGCACGTTCTCGTGCACGTCCAAGTCGCGCGCTGCTTGCGACACCGACACCCCTCGCTCTTTGACCAGCCTCACGGCCTCAAGCTTGAACTCCCGGCTAAATTGCCGCCTCGTTCCCATAAACCACCTCCAGTTTCATTTTCCACCTTAACAAGGTGTCCATGAAACCGGCAGCAGCCCA
>NZ_CATZLL010000040.1:0-1155 GCF_958415495.1 Ralstonia flaminis
GGTCCATACCCTGCATTGAGCCCTGGTCCATACCCTGCATCGAGCCATGGTCCATACCCTGCATCGAGCCATGGTCCATACCCTGCATCGAGCCATGGTCCATACCCTGCATTGAGCCCTGGTCCATACCCTGCATTGAGCCCTGGTCCATACCCTGCATTGAGCCCTGGTCCATACCCTGCATCGAGCCATGGTCCATACCCTGCATCGAGCCATGGTCCATACCCTGCATCGAGCCATGGTCCATGCCCTGCTTCGAGCCATGGTCCATGCCCTGCATCGAGCCATGGGCAGTCGGCCGAGTGCTGGCGCCCGAGCTTGGCGCCATGGCGTCGTAGGTAGCTGTAGATTCCTGTGCCGACGCGGCGTTGATGCCGACAACGGCCAAGGCAACTGCCAATGCTGTCTTAACGTGCTTATGCGTGGTCATTTGACTTGTCGATCCGGGCTTAGGCGACGATCACTTCACGGAACATACCTGCATCCATATGCAGCATGAGATGGCAATGCCAAGCCCATCGTCCCAGAGCGTCAGCCGTGACAAGGAAGCTAACGCGCTGCGCGGGCTGCACCGGAATCGTGTGCCTGCGCGCCAAGAATGTACCGTCCGGCGCCTCGAGTTCGCTCCACATCCCATGCATGTGCATCGGGTGCGTCATCATCGTATCGTTGTGAAGGATGACGCGAAGACGCTCCCCATAGCGGAAATGGACGGGGGTTGATTTGCCGAACTCAACGCCGTCGAGCGACCATGCGTAGCGCTCCATGTTGCCGGTCAAATGCAACTCCACCTCGCGCTGCGGGCTGCGGGCGTCCATGGGGCCGCCGATCGTATGCATGTCCTGCAGGACCAGCACGCGTCGCCCATTGTTGCGCAGCCCAATGCCGGGATCGTCGAGGTTTGTCCGCGCCATATCGACATGCATGTCGGTGCTTGGACCGTACTCTGTTCGCGCATGACGGGCCTTCTTGCTCGGCACCTTCAAGGAGTTTGCGACGTTGCCCTGCATCGTTCCATGCTGGCTGTGGTCCATGACCATGGCGCCATGGTCCATCCCAGACATCCCAGACATCCCAGACATCCCAGACATCCCAGACATCCCAGACATCCCAGACATCCCAGACATCCCAGACATCCCAGACATCCCAGACATC
>NZ_CATZLL010000041.1:0-932 GCF_958415495.1 Ralstonia flaminis
TGGGGTCTCCTCGTTTTCAGTGCAATAAGTGACGGTACGCAAAGCTAGCACTGGCGCGGGGGTGGTCTGGGTAGACCGTTGATTTCATTGACTTTCCTGTTCGCTTTGTAAACGGGTATGGTGGCCTCCCACTTTTGAGGTTCACGATGCAGGGTTGGCACACAACGTTTTTGGGGATGCGTGGGCTCCCCCGCGATATCAGCGACTTCGAGATGAAGGCATTTTTCACCTTCGATGGTGCCGAGCGCGACGCAATCAATGCACGCCGAGGTGATTCCCACAAGCTTGGTCTGGCGCTCCATATTGGTTTCCTGCGCATGAGTGGGCGTTTGCTCGGTGCCTTTCGGGTAATTCCAGTAGCCTTGTGGCGCCACCTTGGCAACGAGCTTGGCATTGCAGCACCAGAAGTCGCCTCGCTGAGAGCCATGTATGAACGCGGGCGCACGCTATTCGATCACCAACAAGTAGCCTGCACGGTTCTTGGATTCCAGTGGATGAGCGAGCACCAGCGCCGCTCACTGGTACGTGAACTGCGCGACGAAGTGGCGCGCTGCGCCGACCGCGATCAGCTACTCGTGCGGGCGCGTCAATGGCTGTACAAGAACAAGCTGGTGATCGTGCACGAGCGGGCAATTCGGACACTGATTGCGGCGGCACTTGCCCAGCTTGAAGTTGAAACAGGCACCGCCATCGCCGCCAGCGTTGATCCAGCAACACTTGATCGCTGGCGAGCCTCAGTTTCAGAGCTGCGCCCAGATGGACAAACCCAGCAGAGTTGGCTATGGGCTGCACCGGCGAAACACTCAACCCGCCAAATCAGCGAGGTACTGGAGCGCATCGACCTGCTTTACACGCTGGACGTTCATAAGCACCTGGCAGACATCCCCGATCTCATCTTGCGCCGCTACGCGCGCCGACTTGTCTCCAGGCCG
>NZ_CATZLL010000042.1:0-895 GCF_958415495.1 Ralstonia flaminis
TCTAGATAGGCATCCAGATGCTCCGGCTGAACCGAGCCGTGATGCGTGCCAAGAATCCAGCGTTTGACCAGTGAAGCAACCCGATGGACGCCAGCCATCGAAACATGAGCTGGCGCCTCGGCACCCAGCATCACATTGCGCTGGTGGTCGTAGCCCAGCTTGCTCAATGTCCGATAGGCTGCTGACCCGTCAGTTCTGACCTGGGAGCCAGGCTCAACCGATGCCTGTACGAACGGGATGGCGCATTCAGCGCCATCGTTGTGGATGCGCTGCAAGCGTATCCGGCCGAAGCCCTTGGGCTGAAGCATTTCGACCGCAAGGATGACCAGCACCTTGCTCGTGCGGTTCTTGCGGTTGACGGCGGAGATAGGGGCTTCCCGGTCCGTGATGGCCAGGTAGGTCTCGTCAACCTCAACACGCCCCTTCAAGCGTTCGCGGTCCGGCCGCACCATGGCGCGGCGGAACCGGTGCAGCATCGTCCAAGCGGTCTGATAGCTCCCCAGGCCCAGCACCCGTTGCAAACCAAGGGCGCTGACGCCTTGCTTCTGATTGGTTAGATACCAAGCGCCGGCCAGCCACACCCGCAGTGGCGTGCGGGTCTTGTCGAATATCGTGCCAGCGGTCACCGTCGTTTGGTGGCCGCAACTGCGGCACATCAGGCGGGTGCGGCTCGACCGATAAGGCTCGGCTGCGACGCCGCAATCAGGGCAAATGAATCCCTGCGGCCACCGCAATGCCTCTAGGTAGGACAGGCAGGCCTCTTCCGTCCCGAACCGGTCCAGAAACTCGTTCCAGTTGCGGGGGTAGTCCTTGCCCGGTTCTGGGGGTAATATCCGCTCTACCTGTATATCCATCCAGTAATTCTGGCATAGCTGGAGCTAAGTGGATACCCCTT
>NZ_CATZLL010000043.1:0-831 GCF_958415495.1 Ralstonia flaminis
CGCAAGACCAGACCAACGGCCTGGAAGTGCGCTCCAACCAGTACGACGCCAACGGCCGCCTGCTGCACCAGCGCACGCTCAAGAGCGACGGCGCGCTCAAGGCGGACATCCACTACAACAGCTATGACGCGGCCGGCAACGTGCTGCAGTACGCGGTCACGGACTACGACGGCGGCTACACCAACACCTACACGTACGGTCTGCAGCGTTTCGAGGGCTACAAGCAGAGCACGGTCTCGGGCACCAGCACCAAGATGGACCCGGGCACGACCACGAGCAGCTACGACGTCAACGGCAACCTGGTCGGTATCACCGATTCGACCAAGTGGCAGAACAACCGCACGTTCGTCAATGACGTATCGGGCCACGTGCTGATGGCGAACCAGGGCGGCAACGCGGTCCGTGAGCTGGTGGTCAACGGCGAGGTGATCGGCCAGCACGGCGTGGGCATCAACCCGGTGACGCCGCGCGACGGCAACGGCAACCCGAACTTCTCGTACACGGCGGACTTCGACTTCGGCTACCAGCCGATCGTGGCGAACTACCCGAACGCGGCGCCAGGCAGCTACACGGTGCAGAACGGTGACACGCTGCAGAGCATCGCGCGCAGCGCATACGGCGACTCGGCACTGTGGTTCCGCATTGCAGAAGCGAACGGCCTGAGCTCGGACCGAGACCTGCGCGTTGGTCAGACGCTGAACATCCCGAACAAGGCCGCCGGCGTCCACAACGACGGCAGCGTGTTCAAGCCGTACGACCCGAGCAAGGTGGTGGGGGATACGACGCCGAACCTGCCGATGCCGAGTGCAGATGGTGGGTGTGGTGCCATGG
>NZ_CATZLL010000044.1:0-680 GCF_958415495.1 Ralstonia flaminis
TGCGCATCAACTCGGCCAAGGACGACGCCGCCGGCCTGCAGATCGCTGTTCGCCTGCAAGCGCAAACGCGCGGCATGGGCGTGGCCATGCAAAACACGCAGAATGCCTCGTCGATGCTGCAAACGGCCGACGGTGCGTTCAACGAAGTCACCAGCGTGCTGTACCGCATGAAGGATCTGGCGACCCAAGCCGCCGACGGTTCGTCCAACGACGAAGACAAGAAGGCCATGCAGGCTGAGTACGATGCACTGGGCAAGGAACTGGCCAACATCATGACCAACACGTCGTACGGCGGCGCCAAGCTGATCGGCGAAACCGGCAGCAAGCTGGCTGCAGCCGTGACGTTCCAGATCGGTGCTTCCGCCAGCGAAACGATGACCTTCAACGTGTCGACCGAACTCACCAGGGTTCACACCGACCTGAAGGCCGCATCTTCCGCATTCACCACGCCTGGCGCCACCGCGCCTGGCACGGACCTGACCGCCAACGCCAACGACATGATCGCCAAGCTCGAAACGGCCCTGGCCTCCGTCGGCACGATGCGCTCGGCCATCGGTGCTGGTGAAAACCGCCTCGGCCACGTCTACAACAACCTGGGCAACATGTCGATGAACACCGCCGACGCTGAAGGCCGCATCATGGACGCCGACATGGCTGCCGAGTCCGCCAAGATGAGCTCG
>NZ_CATZLL010000045.1:0-671 GCF_958415495.1 Ralstonia flaminis
CGAGCTCATCTTGGCGGACTCGGCAGCCATGTCGGCGTCCATGATGCGGCCTTCAGCGTCGGCGGTGTTCATCGACATGTTGCCCAGGTTGTTGTAGACGTGGTCGAGGCGGTTTTCACCAGCACCGATGGCCGAGCGCATCGTGCCAACAGCGGCCAACGACGTTTCGAGCAAGGTGATCGTGGCGTTGGCGGCGGCAGTCAGCTCGTCGCCAGCGGAGGCGCCGTCGTATGACTTGGCGGCTGCCGTCAAGGCGGTGTGAACCGCAGTGAGTTGGGTGCCCACGTTGAAGCTCATCGTTTCGCTGGCAGACGCACCGATCTGGAACTTGATTTCCGCACCCAGCTTGCCGCCGGCTTCGGCGAGCAGCTTGGCACCGCCGTACGACGTGTTGCCCATGATGTTGTTCAACTCTTTGCCCAGTGCGTCGTACTCAGCCTGCATGGCCTTCTTGTCTTCGTCGTTGGACGAACCGTCGGCGGCTTGGGTCGCCAGATCCTTCATGCGGTACAGCACGTTGGTGACTTCGTTGAACGCACCGTCGGCCGTTTGCAGCATCGACGAGGCGTTCTGCGTGTTTTGCATGGCCACGCCCATGCCGCGCGTTTGCGCTTGCAGGCGAACAGCGATCTGCAGGCCGGCGGCGTCGTCCTTGGCCGAGTTGATGCGCA
>NZ_CATZLL010000046.1:0-531 GCF_958415495.1 Ralstonia flaminis
GTACGCAGATGTAGTGCACCGCGCCGAGACGGTGTAGCATACGAACACTGTATATCCATCCAGTTATCCTGGGCTGGTGGAGCTAAGTGGATACCCCACATATACAAACAGTGTTGGGGTTGCGAAGGCGAAATTCCACACACTCAGGTGGTTGCCGTAGAAGCAAAGGACGAGCTTACGATGCTGCGCGCTGCAGCCTTGCCGAGGCGATGCGTGGGCATTTCCACAAGCTTGTGCGTGATCCAAGCAAGGAGAAGTGCTATCGCAGTCTGCAAACCAAGGGCCGCTAATGGCGGAATACCTTCATCAATCATCCAACGTATGCCCAAGTAGCCCATCGTAGCGTGCAGAGCATAAAGCGGGTAACTTACGTTAGCCAAAAAGCGCATGACAGGGCCGCCGTTCCATCCAGGGGCAAAACGGTACAGATGGGCTGCTGCCGGTTCAGTGGACACCGACCTAAGCTTCTCGAGCTTGCTCAAACTGTATCGGACTGACGTAGCCGAGCGTCGAATGCCTGCGCGTCGGATT
>NZ_CATZLL010000047.1:0-503 GCF_958415495.1 Ralstonia flaminis
TACCGACGCATCACGGCGCTGTTGCAGGCCAGCGGTTGGCAAGTTGGCCGCGACCGCGTGCAGCGCATCTGGCGTCGCGAGGGGCTCAAGGTACCGAAGAAGCGGCGCCCGAGGGGCCGCCTATGGTTCAACGATGGCTCCTGTGTGCGGCTGCGCCCGGAGTATCCACATCACGTCTGGAGCTACGACTTCGTGCACCACACTACCGAAGACGGCCGCAGCCTGCGACTGATGACGCTCGTCGACGAGTTCTCGCGCCAGTGTCTAGCCATCAAGGTAGGGCGACGCTTAAACAGTATGGACGTCATCGAGACGCTGGCCGACGCCATGCTGGTACATGGCATCCCCGCGCATGTGCGCTCGGACAACGGTGCGGAGATGACAGCGAACATCGTGCGTGACTGGCTGGGACGTTTGGGCGCGAAGACGCTGTTCATCGCACCCGGCAGCCCGTGGGAGAACGGCTACTGCGAGTCCTTCAATGGCAAGCTGCGCGATGAACT